>JAJHPN010000198.1 GCA_020890855.1 Candidatus Contendibacter sp.
CCGCCCTCGATGAGTTCTGGATGCCGAAACTCCGGGAATTGCACCGTAAACGCTTCAAGTCCCAAATTCCCGCTGATGCCGCTGGCCGGATACAGCAAACCCGAGTGTTGCGCCAGCACGGGTTTACGCTTGATCAGATCAAGGTTCTGTTTGGGAATGGTGAATAATCGTTCATCGTTTCCTGTTTGCGGTGTTTTTCTTTTCCGTGTTTTCCGTGGATAAATTCTGTACCCATGACCCCAACCAGCCACTTCAATAATGACCACATTGCCGAAGTGCTGGCGCTGATTAGCCAAGGCGAAAACAGTTCGGTCGAATTCAAATCTGCTAATGCCCATCCTGATTCGCTGGCTAAGGAAATGGTCGCCTTCGCCAATACCCAAGGCGGCGCGTTATTGATTGGGGTTGAAGATGATGGCCGCATTTCCGGGTTGACTGACTCGGTTGACCACGAGGGGCGGATTGCCAATATCGCCCGCAACAACATCAATCCGCCCATCACCATCGAATCAGCCATTGTGACAATGCCGGAAGGCCGGGTTTTACTGGTCAAGGTGGGCAAAGGCCGGGATCGCCCCTATCAAACTTCGCAAAACCAGTTTTTAATCCGGGTTGGATCGACCAACCGCACCGCGACTCAAGGCGAACTGCTACGGCTCTTTCAACAGGCCGGCCTGTTTCACTATGACGCCACTGCTGTTCAGGGAACCGGCATCGCCGACCTGAATCTGGCGGCGCTCGACCGCCATTTCAGCCAATACGGTTTCAATCTGAGCGCCGAGGATGATAAACCCCGTATTCTGGCCAATGCGGATGTGATGACCGAAAATGGAGAAGCAACCGTCGCCGGTCTGTTGCTGTTTGGCATCAATCCCCAACGCCATTTATCGTATGCGGGAATCTCCTTCGCCCACTTTGCCGGCGATGAAATCACCGAGGATTTGATTGACAAGCAGGTGATCGAAGGCGGGTTAGGATTTCAGGTTGATTCGGCGCTGGCGGTGCTTCGTAATAACCTGCAACGCCCCAGTCGCATTCAGGGTTCCCGCACTGAAGACGCCAGTTTCCAATACCCGGACAAAGTGTTTCGCGAATTGCTGGTTAATGCCGTTATTCACCGTAACTACGCCATTACCGGTTCACGAATCCGGGTCCAGTTATTTACCGACCGCATTGAATTTATCAGTCCGGGCCGCTTGCCCAATTCTGTCAGCATCGCCAAACTGCCAATGGGCGTGTCCTACGCAGTCAATCCTATCATCGTCAAGTTCATGGAGAACATGCGCTATATGGATCGGCTGGGACGCGGCTTGCCGATGGTCTGGCAAACGGCCCGCAAGCATCAGCGGGAAATCCGCTTTGAAGAACTGGGCGAAGAATTTCGGGTCATTTTGGGACGTTAAGCAATGCGTTACACTCTTCGCCAGTAGCCCGCCAATTACCCCGTCCACTGACCACTGAACCAGCGACCCGCCATGACCAGCAGCGCCGAACTCCGCACCCTCTTTCTCGACTACTTCCGCCGCCACGGCCACGAAATCGTCGCCAGCAGTCCGCTGGTGCCGATTAACGACAGCACCCTGCTGTTCACCAACGCCGGCATGGTGCAATTCAAGGACGTGTTCACTGGCCGCGATCCGCGTTCCTATCGTCGGGCCGCCACCGCCCAACGCTGTGTCCGGGCCGGCGGCAAGCATAACGATCTGGAAAACGTCGGCTATACCGCCCGCCATCACACCTTTTTCGAGATGCTCGGTAATTTCAGCTTCGGCGATTACTTCAAGGCCGACGCGATTCGCTTTGGCTGGGAGTTCCTGACCGGGGTATTGAAACTGCCGGCGGACA
>JAJHPN010000205.1 GCA_020890855.1 Candidatus Contendibacter sp.
TCGGCAATGATTTTCTGGGTGACTCGGGTGTAAACGTCCGTGTTCATGGCTGAGTTTCCTTCCTCTTTCCTAGTGTTTCAGGGTTGCGATTGCAACCCTGTCTAGGCCCGCGCCAATGAGCGGGGGGAAGCCGTCCAGGCCGAATCACGCCGAGGGGTATCGCCCGGCCTGCACAAGCCGAAGGCGCGGAAGGTTGGGGATACGGCGGGATTCGCCCGAAGGGCTTGGCCTTGACGGCGATGGGGCGGCACGCCCCGGCTGCCGTGCGCGGAAGCGGACGGCCTAAAAACCGGAACGGTCCGCGCAGCGGTTCGTTCCTCCTTCGGGTTTGCGAAAGGGGGCGTCACCGGATGGCCGAGACGGCTTTAGCTGGCTCGGGGCGTGTCAGCGCCTAGCACCCGTCTCGGCGCTCAGCCGGGTTCACCCTCATCCTGGGCGGATAGCGACAAAAGCTCTGCTCTCTAAAAATCCTTTTTCAAATTGCGCGTTTCTGGCGCATGACCTTCTTGGATACAAGCGGGCTGGTGATCTGCTGGTAAAGTTCAAACAGGAACGCGACCCGGTCGCTGTCGCCGGTAAATTTGCGCTTGGCATAGGCTGCATCTACCGCCGCGTCCAGTTTGTGATGGGCCTTGGTCAACGCCTCCGGCATGGTCAAGGGGTCGTAAAGGTCGGCAAGGGACGAGTCCGGGAACTGCGCCCGTGCGTCCAGAACCGCTTGCGCCGCGTCCTCGATAACCTGTTTCTGTTTGTCGGTTATAGCCTGCGGCCACGGGAAGTTGTTGTAAACGATCCCGGCTGAATAGCGATAATCGCTCTTCAACCGCCCGCAAACGCTGCGAACCCAAGCCATGTGCATAGCGGATGACAAAACGCCGAAATGGTAAAGCGTCGCTCCTTCAATTGTGAATAACTCGCTTGCTACAATTATGTCAGGGGTCATAAAGCCAATCGGAATATAATTACGCCGTTCAGAAGATGTTTTTGGAATTGCCAGAAATTTTTTTGAGGGTTGTCGATCTTCGGCAAATACAGATGGCCTGCTTGCGTCTTCCCTTGTGGCTTCTTTGGTACTTGCAGAACGGAACTTTTTAACCCTCTCCACATGCTCAAGCACTTTTGGCATTTTTCGGATGCGTTCTGGTGAGCATCCTTTGAGCCATAAGCAATATCTTGGAATACCATTGATGAATTCTTGGGCACTTAGGTAAGTTCTTATAAATTCAGATGCTTGCGGCTCCACCATAATAAGCGATTTCATTTCCTCGTGTGTCAGTATGAGGTTGCCCCCATCCGTAGGCTTGCTGCCAAAAAGAACTTGAGGGGCATTGCTTAAAGATACACTGCGATTACTGATAACAGCGTCCGGCGCATCCACCAGATAAGGGTTTATGTTTTTGGCCTTGATCTCATGAGCTTCCGCTTGTGGAGTTTCATAATCAAAAAGCCGTTTTTCCGCCGCGTCATGCAGGGCAAAGCCGACAATGACGCAATGCACAGCCGCCTTGCCGCGCGCCTCGCTTGACCATTGAAAGGTGCGGTGCGCAAAGTGGATTTTCACCCCGTGCCGCAGCATGTCCGGCCACAACACCCCCACTTGTTCGCCTTGAGTGATGGAGTTGGTTGAGACAAAGGCGGTTCTTATAGCCCGATTGCCCGCCATGTAATCAGCCGCATTGCGATACCACGCAGCGACAAAATCCAGCACCCCAGCCCCCGGCACGTCATGAAAAACTTGCGCCAGGTCCTGTTTTTGTTCGTCGCTTTGATATTGTTTCCCACCAAACGGCGGATTACCCAAAATGTAGCTCAATGCCTCCGGCTTAATGATTCCCCGCCAGTCTATGCGTAGGGCGTTGCCGTGAACGATGGTGGCGGATTTTCGCAAGGGCAAGCGAGAGAAGTATCTGCCGAACTCCTCCGACACCCGCAAATTCATCTGGTGATCCATCAGCCAAAGGGCGGTTTGGGCAATCTGGGCCGGAAATTCCTCGATCTCGATGCCGTAAAATTGATCCACGTCCACATAGACGATCTGGCTCACGTCGAGAAAATCGGCGGCGCGGGTCTTATGCAATTCGCGCAACACGTCCAATTCCAGCAAGCGCAATTCCCGATAAGCAATCACCAGAAAATTGCCGCACCCGCACGCCGGATCAAGGAATTTGAGCGTGGCAAGATGGCGGTGAAACTCCACCAGTCGTTTAGGAGTGGCCTTCACCCGCTCAAAGTCCGCCCGCAACTCGTCCAGAAACAGCGGCTTGATCAGCTTGAGAATGTTCTTTTCGGTGGTGTAGTGCGCGCCCAGATTCCGCCGAAGTGTGGCATCCATGACCGACTGAAACAGACTGCCAAAAATCGCCGGGGAAATCTGGCCCCAGTCGAGGGCGCAACAGTCCAGCAAAAGCTGGCGCATCCCGCTATCAAAAACCGCGATAGGCAACTGTTCAGCAAACAGGTTGCCATTAACATAGGGGAATGCGGCAAGCTGCTCGTCCAGCTTCTTGAGGCGCTGATCCGGCGCGGCGTTCAACACTTGAAACAGGTTCGCCAGCCACTGCGCGAGATCGCGTCCGTCCTCGGCGGTGCTTTGTTCGATCAAGTCTTGAAACTGGCGGCGCTCAAAAATGCTGGTGTCCTCGGCAAACAGGCAGAACAGCAAGCGAACCAAATAAACCTCTAACGAGTGGCCTTCATAACCAATGGCCTTGAGCTTGTCATGCAGTCGCCCCATGCGCTCGGCGGCCTCGATGTTGACCGGGTTTTGTTCCTTGAAAGACGTGGTTTGATAGCCCGCAATGAAGCCAAAAAGCCGGACATTTTTGTAAAATTCCGCGAGAGTGAATTCGTGCCGCTCTCCTTCTTCAAGGTCGTAAAGCCGGAATCGCGCAAAATCGGAAACCAGAATATAACGGGGGGCGTCTCGGTCTTTGAGGCCGGGAAAATAGTCTTTGGCTTGCTGAAATGCGCGATCTAAATCCTTGCCGCGTGACTTATGCTCGATCAGCAAAATGCCTTTCCACAGCAAATCAATATAGCCGTCCTTGCCGTCCAGCTTTTTAACCCGCTTTTCAAAGGTGGCAATCCGCTTGCGGGGGACGCCAAACACATTGAAGAAGGCATCCAAAAACGATTTGGCTTCGGCGTCTTCTGAGGATTCATCCGCCCATTCGTGGGAAAATTTGAGGGCGCGATCTTTAATCTCGTTCCACGATAGGGGCATAAAATAACCTTTAGGTTGCCCATATCCGCCCGCTGCGGTGCGGCTTGTCCAAGTCTGCGGTTGGGTATGAACAGGTTTAGCGGTCTACCCTCTTTTTCACAATCCCCGATTCCCTAGCGGATGTTCGGATCATAGGGTCTGCGGCTATCATGAGAGACCGGCCATACTAGACAACACGATGGTTCGTCCCAAATCAGCCGTTCAGCATCCGGGTAATATCTTTCATCAGCAAGAACAGGTGATGGGGGTCGGTCGGACTGGGCTGGAAGTTGAAATGCTGGTAGAACGCCGTGGCCTCCTCGTCCTTGGCATGGACGAACAAGGCCCGTATTCCGGCGATGTCCGCCGCCGTCGCGCACCGGCATAACGCATCCTTGAGCAAAGCCGCGCCTAAACCCTTGCCCTGTTCGCGTCCGTCAATCGCCAGCCGCGCCAGAATCATCAGCGGGATGGGATGGCGGGCGATACCTTGGGAAATCCGGGCGGGCGCGTTTTGATGGTCCGCCTGCCCCACGGTCAGGCTGTAATAGCCAACGACTCGGCTTCCCCGACACACCACATAGGTTTGGGCGGTGTGGGCGCGTTGATTGACGAACGCAAACCGACTGAGAAACCGATTCAGCTCCGCCTTGCCGCACTCGAACGCTTCGGTCTCATGGTCAAAGCGGAGTTTTTCAACCGGAGAAAAAGGCCGATCAGCGGTCGGCATCAAGGAGGCTCGGTTCTTTCAGCAAGCGCTCCAGGCGCGGCAGGGGCCGGGCGGGGGCGTCCAGGGCGGCCATGAACGCGGTCCATTGCGCATCGTCCAGCAGGAACAACCGACGGTCGGCCAATACCTCGGCGGCCTGCGTCAAAGCGCTATCCAGCATGAATTCGGAAACCGTCTTGCTGGATAGCGTGGCGGCTTGTTGTAAGGTGCGCTTGGCAACCTGCGTGGTGCGAATATCGATCCGCTCGGATTTCTGGGTGAACTCGGGGTTCATGGCGACTCCTCATGGTGTTCTGTCCTTTAATCATTACAATATACACACATTGTCCGGACAGACTCAAGCCTCTTTTCGCCCTTACAAAACCTGCGCCGCTCTTCTCTGACGGCCTTCCCGCTTGATTTCCTCGGGGTTCCACGGCGTAGGTTCGCCGCTGTTGAGGCCGTCGCGGATGTCCTACCGCAACGGTGCGAGCTTGGCCGCGTCCATCATCCCGTCTACAAGAGGTTTTCCACATCCCGCGATCCATGCAGAACGCGGACAATCTCAATGCCGTCCGCCAGTGGAAAATAGAAAATCAGGTAATTCCCTACCGGCTGGCTCCGCAACCCCGCTTGAATGTCGTCGCGGCTTATTCCCATTTTCGGAAAATCAGCCAAGGCTAAAAATCGTTCTTGAAAGCGATCCAGAAACCGATCTGCATGGTCGGGGCTGTCCTGGGCGATATACCACCAGATTTCATCAAGATCGCTTTCGGCTTCGGGCCGTTTCAGTACACGCGGCATCAGGATTTCATCCTTCGCTATGTTGTGCGGCCAGCCGCTCGCGGCCTCGCGCCTTGATGTCTTCCATCTTCAAGGGGGTGGCTGCGCCGCTGTCGATCCCTTTGCGAATCTCACGCCGTAATTCCTCAAGCCGCATCTCGCGCAACTGGTCGCGTTCTTCCAAGAGGCGCAAGGCTTCCCGCATCACCTCGCTGGCCGAATTGTAAAAGCCACTATCAACTTTGCCTTTCACCAAGTCTTCAAGGTGAGGGGTCAAAGAAATGTTCATGGTCGTGTCCTCCGCTGGGGCTACCAATAACAAAGAATAGCAAAGATGGTTATTTTATAGCGCAGCCCCTTCAGGGAATCCAGCAAAAACCGGAATGCGCCGCTGTGCCGAAACTCAAGAGTTTTGACACAAGTTTCCATCCCTGATAAATCAACGGCTTGGTAGTGCCATAAATCAGGGACAAAAGAAGACCATGAATCTCGGTTATGCGCGGGTCTCCACGGAAGACCAAAACCCCGATTTGCAGCTTGCCGCCTTAAAGCAGGCGGGATGCACGCGCCTGTTCATGGACAAGGCCACGGGGACGCACGTCAAGCGGCCTGAATTGACAAAGTGTCTCAAGGTTCTGGTAGAAGGTGATACACTTGTCGTTTGGAAGCTGGACCGGCTGGGGCGATCGCTGCGGGATTTGATCGGCCTTCTGGACGATCTGAAAGCGCGGGGTGTGGCCTTCCGGTCGCTGACGGAAGCGATAGACACCACCACGCCCACGGGCCGCGCCATGTGGCAAATGGTGGGAATCTTGGCGGAACTCGAACGGTCGCTGATTCAGGAACGCACCACGGCGGGCCGCTTGGCGGCGGTCGCCCGTGGTGTGAAGATGGGCCGCAAGCCTCTTCTCTCGCCGCAACAAATCGCCCATGCCCAAAAGCTGATTGAGCAGAATGAACACCTCGACACCGTAGCCCAATCGCTCAATGTCTCACGGCGAACACTGTACCGGGCATTACAGGAACGACCGTAATTAACCCAACTTAACCTAGAAGGGTTATACGGAAACCGCATAGTGATTACTTAAGAAACTAAAAGGAAGGCATGTGAACTCTGAAAAGAGAATTTTTATTAGTTATGCTCGCGAAGATGAAGAAGCAGCAAAGCGAATGTACACCGATATAAAACAGGCTGGTGGCATACCGTGGTTTGATCAAGAAGACCTGCTACCAGGTCAAAATTGGGAATTGGAGATAGGCCGCACTATCCGTAGCTGCTCGTATTTCATTGCTATAATATCCGAGCACTCATCAAATAAACGTGGGTATATACAAAAAGAGTTACGCAAGGCGTTGGATATCTTAGAAGAGCTACCACCGAACGCAATTTACATCATCCCAGCTCGACTAGATTCTTCGGAGCCGCTGCACAACGCCTTGAATAAAATTCACCGAGTTGATTTGTTCCCTTCATGGGAAGAAGGTCTGAAAAAAATTTTGAAAAGTTTGGGCCTGTCTACTAATTCAAAAAACACTGAAGAAGCTAACCATTCACTTTTGACTAAACCCTCTGATGAAGAGGTAATAGGCAAGATTCGAGAAACAGCAGCACGAGATCATCCAAACGATTTTTCAACACAAAAATTCGTGATAAAAAAACAGGTCGAGGCTTTAGAAAAAATAAAAGGATATAAACCATTAGGCATTCCAGAGAACGTAGTCGGTACAATTATAGATGACGCACGTCGATATCACCCAAACGACTTTTCAACACAGTTATTCATTATTGAAAAGCAAGTCAAGGATTGGAAAGAACTACACGATACATAGGCAGAATCCAAGTTTGACTCTGCTGGACGGTCTGTACCATGTCCCACTACGATACTCGACACCACATCAATACGGTCTGTCTAAAGCTACGGCATCGGGCTGCGTCCCCGGCTGCGCCCGTGGCCGTGCCCATTAGGGCGGCCCTGCTGCCGTCCGCCGCTGCGGGCCTGCTCAACCGCCCGCAAGTTCAAGCCGCTTTCGTAGGCGGCGCGGGACTGGGGATCGTCCTTGACGGCCTGCTCCTGCGCCGGGGTCAACCGAATATCTTGCCGGGCGCGGTCGGTGATGAAAGCCCGCTCCTGAGCCTGCCGTTTCTGTTCCTGCTGTTCCCGTAACTTCTCGGCCTCGGCGCGCTGCCGGTCAGGCAGATCGCGGCGCATGGCCTCTTGCTGGCGTTGAAGATGCGCCACGGTCTTGGCTTCCTGCTGCTGGCGCTGCGCGGCCCGTTGCGCGTGGGCCGCGTCATGCGCCTGCGCCTTGCCCTGGAGCCACAACCCCAACCGTTGCCAGCCCTGGGCGCGCGGGTCGGCGCGGTCCTGTTCTTCGCGCTGCTCGGTCAACCGGCGGCGCAAGCCCTCCAATGCCTCGGCGTGCTGATCCCGGACTTTTCGGCTTTCGATCTCCTGCTGCTGGGCGCGGGACTCGCGCTGCTCGCGGTGTACGCGCAGGCTGGCCTGGCGTAATTGGTCCTCGATCTGCCCTTGGTGCTGGTAGCGGCGTTCTTCCGGGCTGAGCGGGGTTTCGGCCTGAACCGGCTGCGCCTCGGTCGGGGCCGGGCGCTTGAGGGCGTCGTAACGACCGGGGGCGCGGTAGTGCTGCGTCCGTTCGGCCACGGTCGGGGGCCGGGGCGGAACAGCGGGCCGG
>JAJHPN010000362.1 GCA_020890855.1 Candidatus Contendibacter sp.
GTGAGAGCCGGCAGGCTATCAGCCCGTTCACCCCGCCGCCCAGCCTGGAACCGGCGCAGTCTCCGGCAAACCGCGCGGCTCCCGCGCCATCACGACCGCCCGCTGCTCGGTCCAGCGCAGGATTTCCAGCGTCCCATCAACTCGTTCCACCAGCGCGGTGCAGCTTTCCACCCAATCACCGTCGTTGCAGTACAAAACTCCGTGAATGTCGCGCAAGGCGGCATGATGAATATGACCGCAGATCACCCCGTCCAGCCCGCGCCGCACCGCTTCATGGGCCGCCGCCGCCTCGAATCGGGCGATGTAAGTGGTCGCCCGGCCAATCCGCTGCTTGAGGAAGCTGGCCAACGACCAGTAGGGATAATTCAGTCGCCGTCGCCAGCGGTTGCACCAGCGATTGAGAAACAGCAGCAGATCGTAGGCCCAGTCGCCCAGCCCGTTTAGCAACGGCCCGCCGCAGCGCACCGCACTGTCGCATTCATCGCCATGCGTGACCAGAAAGCGCCGACCATCGGCGGTGAGGTGAATGATCTCCGGGACAATCTCAATCTCGCCGATCCGCAGGCCGAGATAATCCCGCGCTACGTCATCATGGTTGCCGGGCACATAGATCACCCGTGTTCCTGCCCGCGCCTTGGCCAGGATGGTTTTCAGCACCTCGCCGTGCGTCGCTGACCAGCGTCCGCCTTTTTGCAGGCTCCAGAAATCGATCAGATCGCCGATCAGATACAGCCGCTCGCACTCGCTCTGGTGTAGAAAGTCGAGCAGAAACTCAGCCTTGCATTCCTTGAAGCCGAGATGCACATCGGAAATCCACAGGGAACGGCAATGCAGGGACGCCATGATTTCACCCGCCCGGTTTTTGCCCAATAAAACAGAAATAACGCCAACCGCCGCCATAGGCGTTGTGCAAGGTCCGGATCACTGGTGGGCACAGCGCGGTCAAGCGCGGCAGCAAATGGCCGTCCATCCGCACATGGTTGACGCTCATCCAGCGCCGGAATCCGGCAAACCGGCTGTCATGAAAATCCACGACCGCCAGCCGTCCGCCCGGTTGCAAATCGCGCCGCGCTGCTTCCAGCGCCTGCTCCCAGCCGGGATTGATCATCGACAGGCAGTAGGAAAACACGATCAGATCAAAGCCCGGCTCCCGGTTTAGCGCTTGGTCATAGCGCCATTGGATCAGCTTGATCCGTTGACCCCATGCCGGGTGGGTCGCCAGCTTGCGCCGGGCTTGCGCCAGCATGTCCGCCGACAAATCCAGACCGGTGATTGCGGCATCGGGAAACAGGCGGTGGAGATGGAGCAAATTGCTGCCGGTGCCGCAGCCGATTTCCAGAATCCGGCGCGGCTGCGAGTCAGTGGCTATCATGCGGATCAACGCCGTCCGCCCAAACAGAAAACTCCAGCGGGTGGCGTCATACAGTCGGGCGTGCCAGCGGTAGTAGCGGGTCAGCGTCGCGGTATCCGCCGCGACGGCGCCCCAAGTCTGCTCAGAAGAACTCATGCCACCTCCGCAAAATGCAGGCTGCCGTAAGTACCTACCCGATCCTGAAGATGCAGCGGTTCGGTCAACGCCGGGAAAAAGCGCAACGCTTGCCGGGTCCAATCGGGGAGGAAGTTGATGTCGCCGCTGGCCGAACGCAGCAGTATCCGGCTGCCCGGTCGGCTATTGGCCAAAATCAGCCGCCATTCTTCGTCCAGAGCCTGTGGCTGATGCCAAGCAAGCCAATCCTGATGATCGAGCAGGATAAAATGGCTGTACTGTCCAGGGTGGGCGCGGAGAAAATCACTAACGGTGGCGTCATGGCTATGCACCCGGTCGAGATGGTTCTGCAAGCGGGTGAAGTTTTCTTCGCGCAGATAGTTGGGGCAGCATCGTTCGGTGTAGGAACCGGTCAGATAAGCTCGCCAGAAATAGTTGTCATCAATCAGCACCTCAGTCAGGACATGGCGCAGCTTGTCGCTCACATAGCCGATGATGCCGCCGGGATACTGCTGCTGAATCAGCCGGATTTGCGGGCGCGGCACCCCCAGCATAGCCAGTGCGGTCGGTTGCCGCAGCAGCCACCCGCTAAATCGTCCCCACAGCGCCGGTTCGATCTTCTGGTACAGCGCCCGCTGCTCATCGAGGGTCTTGGAATCAAGTAAATCAAATAGATAACCACGCAACTTGCGTCCGGACCTGAGCAGTTGCCGGCTGACCAGCCAGGCCACCATCCCGCAGGTGCCGTGATAATAGAAGGAACGCTTGCGGTTGTCGGCGTCGAAATAGGCGATTTTCTTGTCCCAGAACGCCGCCGCGTAGTGGGGCAACTGCGGGCGCAGCGCGGTGTACAACTCGCGGAAGCGCGGATGCGATCCCTGCCGAAACATCTGCGCCAGATCGCCGAAATCGCCCCGGGCAATCAGCGCCAGCTTGAGCTGCAACAGCGCGTTTTGCCGGGGATTGACATCTACTGCGTGAATTTCCGCTGGCGCATCCAGCAGATAGTCCAGCGTGTTACAGCCGGCGCTGGTGAGCGCCACCACCTTGCTGTACCGATCCAGACCCAGCAGTTGTCGGTCGATACGCGGGTCTTCCCAGCACATGTTGTAGATCAGGTAACGCTGGTGAATCGTCTTGAACAACAGATCGTGGGCGCGATTGCCGAGTTGGGCGCTGAGTTGCTTGACCATGCCGCTTTAAGCCAGGGTTGCCGGATATTGGTCGGGGAGTGTGGCGGTGGGTGGTAACAGAATGATGGCGTTGCTGTGACCGTTTGATGGAGACCATCGGCGTAATCTGTTAATCCGTGGCATCAGCGCTCTGGGCAAGAACTGAGAGTCACGATTCTTTCATCAAACCGTCATTGCCTTGTTGTCGCCGTTTCCGAAGATGCCGGGCATGACCCTTGAAAACATTCCCCAATCCCGCCCGCGCCGATTACGCATCGGCATCGTGACCGAAACCTGGCCGCCGGAGATCAATGGCGTTGCATTGACCATCGCCCGCTGGGTCGAAGGGCTGCGCCAGCGCGGGCATGACGTGCAACTGGTTCGCGTCCAGCAAAGCCACGGCGACGCGCCGGGGTCAGCGGATGCGCTGGACACCCTGCGACTGCCCGGTTTCCGGATTCCCGGCTATCCACAGTTGCAAGGCGGCTGGCCAGCGCAGCGGACTTTGCTGGAGCACTGGCGGCGGACCCGACCCGATCTGATTCATGTCGTCACCGAAGGCCCGTTGGGTTACTCGGCGCTGCGGGCGGCGCGACGGTTGGCGATTCCGGCCTCCACCAGTTTCCACACTAACTTTGACGGCTACAGCCGCCATTACCACCTCGGCTGGCTGGCGAGGCCAATCCGGGCCTATCTGCGCCATTTCCATAATCAAGGCATCCAGACCCTCGTGCCTACCGCTGAACTGGCCAAGCAACTCCAGACCTTCGGTTTTCAGCACACCCAGGTGCTGGCGCGGGGCGTGGACACTGCCCTGTTTTCGCCGCACCGCCGTGATGCATCTTTGCGTCAACAGTGGGGCGCCGCCCCGCAAACGCCTGTGGTGCTGTACGTTGGGAGACTGGCGGCGGAGAAAAATCTGGATCTGGTCATCGCCGCCTTTCAGGCCATCCGCCATATCCAGCCCGCCGCCCGGCTGGCGCTGGTTGGCGATGGCCCATTGGCCGCCCGGTTACGCGCTCGCCATCCCGACTTCGCGCATTGTGGGATGCGACAAGGGGTGGATTTAGCGACGCATTACGCCTCGGCGGACTTGTTCCTGTTTCCCAGCCTGACCGAAACCTTCGGCAACGTGGTGCTGGAAGCACTGGCCAGCGGCCTGGCGGTGGCGGCCTTCGACTACGCGGCGGCCCATGCCCACGTTGAACCGGGCGAGAGCGGCTGGCTGGCGCCGTTTGGCGACGCCGAGACGTTTCTCGCTCAGGCAACGGCGCTGGCAAAAGATGTTGCAGCGCTGCGGCGCATGGGGGAAACCGCCCGTCAAGCCATGCTCCAGGTCGACAGTGAACGGATTTACGACCGACTGGAAACCTTGTTTGTAAACGCCATGACCGGAGAAATCTCATGAGTGACGGCAAGTTGAGTGTGATGCTTGAACCATCGAATTCAGCAGCGGCCCGCTGGGCGCGGCTCACCGACCGGGAACTGGTCTGGTGCCTGCGTTTCCACCAGGCCGTGCAGCAGCGCTGGGCGGTGCGGTTGTTCGCCGTGGTCAGCCGGTTAGGCGATGGGGTGTTCTGGTATGGGCTGATGGCCGCGCTGTTACTGACTGAGGGCGCAGCGGCGATTCCCGTGGTCAGTCGAATGCTGCTGGCCGGAGCGGTTTGTCTGGCCCTGTACAAGTGGTTGAAGGCCAAAACTACCCGGCCCCGGCCCTGCGCCCGGCATCAGCGGATTTCGCCCCGAGTCGCGCCGCTGGACGAATACAGTTTCCCCTCCGGCCATACCTTGCACGCAACCACGTTCACCCTGATCGCGCTCTACTTCTACCCATTGCTGGCCTGGCTGCTGCTGCCATTCGCCACGCTGATCGCCCTGTCGCGGGTGGCGCTCGGTCTGCATTACCCCAGCGATGTGCTGGCCGGCGCTTTATTGGGCGCGGGTCTGGCGACGCTGGCGGTGCAATCCCCTTTCACGCAGATTTAACTGCCCGGTCAAAAAGCTGCAATGCCGCATTCCTACTCTTGACGGCATCCCGAACCGCCCTCTGTGGAGGCTGCCTTGAGTACTGAATCGCTGATTGCAACCAATATCGCCCGTGGCTTTACTGCGATCCCATCCCGGTTAGCCCCTGCGCCTGGCGCTCTTAGTTTCGATCTGACCGCAGCATTTGCCCGCTCCCGCGAGGAAGTCGAGGCCGCGCAGCGGTTGCGCTACGCGGTTTTTGCCGAGGAAATGGGAGCAAAACTGCATAATCACATTCCCGGTCTGGATCATGACCGCCTCGATCCCTACTGCCTGCACTTGATCGTCCGTGACGCGCTCGGTCGGATTGTGGGCTGCACCCGGATTCTGACCGCCGAGGCCGCGCAACGGGCCGGCGGCTTCTACTCGCAGACCGAGTTTGATCTGACTCCAGTCCTCCAACTGCCGGGCCGGTTCATGGAAATCGGTCGCACCTGCATTCACCCTGATTACCGCAAGGGCGCCGCGATCAGCGCCTTATGGTCCGGGCTGGCGGCGTTTATCGCTGAACAGCGGGTGGATTACCTGATTGGCTGCGCCAGCATCCCCCTCGGTCAGGACGGTAGCGAAGCGCAGGCGCTCTACGCGGAACTGGCGCACCGTCATCTGGTTTCGAAAATGCTGCGGGTGCAACCCCACCTGCCGTTGCCGCGCCGCACCGATGTCGCCCGTAGTCGATGCGCCTTGCCGCCGCTGCTGAAAGCCTATCTGCGACTGGGGGCGCACATCGGCGGCGAGCCATGTCTGGACCCGGATTTCAATGTAGCCGACGTGTTCATCCTGCTCTCCACCTGGCGCATTGAGCGGCGCTACGCCCGGCATTTTCTGGATCGCGATCAATGACGGATGTTTGGCGAATCCGGTTCGTTCGCGCCGGACGACGCAGTGTGCGCTTGCCATTGCTGATCCTGCATGTCCTGACGGCTGTGCTGATCGCGGCCGCCCTTGGCCTTGGTCGGCGCCGCCGCTATGTTTCCCCCCGTCCGCTGGCGTGGTGGAGCCGAGGGCTGTGCTGGATTCTGGGCGTGCGGTTGCAATTGAAGGGAACCGCTCACCCCGGCGCTACGCTGCTGGTCGCCAACCATATTTCCTGGCTGGATATCTTCTGCATCGCCGCCGTCTGCCCCACCCAGTTTCTCGCCAAGCAGGAGGTGGCGGAATGGCCATTGTTCGGCTGGTTATGCCGACGAGCCGGGACTGCTTTCATCCGGCGCGGCGGTGACAACGGGGCGGGCGAAGCGATGGAGCAACTGGTCTGGCGACTGCGGCAGGGCGAGCGGGCGCTGGTGTTCCCGGAGGGGACTTCGACCACGGGCGAAACGGTGCGACGTTTCCATCCCCGGCTGTTTCAGAGCGCGATTCTGACCCGCTGTCCGGTGCAGGCCATTGCCCTGCGGTACCCCCAGGCTGACGGCGTCAACCGGCTGGTTCCCTTTGTGGATGACGATGAATTGTTGCCGCACCTGTGGCGATTACTGGGCGAAGCGCGCATTGAGGCGGAGTTGCATTTTGGCGAAATTCACCAGCCGCCACACTCTTCGCGCGATGCGCTGGCGCGGCAGACCCAGGCGGAAATCAGCGATCTGGCGTTGCCGGCGACGCAGGATCGGTGGGGGCGGACGGGGTCAGGATGAGTGATGACCCCGAAGCGTCGGGCGATCGTTATTCGGTCCATTCGACGCAACTGCCGAAAACCGTCGCAGCGCTTATTACTCATGTTGCGCCGATTGCGCCATCGATCACAGTTGCGGCAGTCAGCGAACTGTTTCTGAAAAAGCTCCAGCTTTATTACCTGCCGATTGTCGATGGCGATAGCCCAGTTGGAATGGTGTATCGTCTCGATTTCATGAATATTTTCCTGTCGCGGTATGGACGGGAACTGTACAGCCGCAAGCCCATTGCCGCATTTATGGCCGAACCCTTGCTGATTGAGCAGGACACGCCATTGGAGGACGCCAGCCGGTTAATTACCCGCCGGATGGATAAACGCTTTGAATTGCCGGCATTCATCATCACCCAGCAGGGTCACTACCGGGGTTTAGGCTGGATGATGGATTTGCTGGAAAAAATTACCGACTTGCGCGTCCAGAGCGCTCGCTACGCCAATCCGCTGACGTTGTTGCCGGGTAATGTGCCGATTGATGAACGGATCAGCGATCTGCTGAAAGCTGGCCAACCCTTTGCGGTCGCCTATTGCGATCTGGATCACTTCAAGCCGTATAACGATGTCTACGGTTATGAACGGGGCGACCGCATTATCCAGCAGGTAGGGAAACTGCTGAGCGCCCATATTGACCAGGCATGCGATTTTATCGGGCATATTGGCGGCGATGATTTTATCGTGATTTTTCTGAGCCATGACTGGCGGGCGCGTTGTGAAGCCGTGCTGCAAGAATTCGGTCGGCTGGTTCCTGATTATTACCATGCCGCCGATCGAGAACGCGGCGGCATTCAGAGCAAGGATCGTCAGGGAAAGACCGTTTTCTTTCCGTTATTGAGCCTGTCCATCGGTGTGACTCAACCCGATCCGGCGCGGTGTCGTTCTCATCATGACGTGGCGATGCTGGCGACCGAATCCAAGCATCAGGCCAAACGTCAGCCCGGCAATTCCCTGTTTGTGGATCTGCGGCGGGGAATGAGTTGAGG
>JAJHPN010000093.1 GCA_020890855.1 Candidatus Contendibacter sp.
TCCAGAAACAACCGATAGGCCGGATTATCGGTTTCTTCGCAATAGGGATAATCCAGTTCGCGCAGATAGTGGCGAAACTGCGGGCGCTCGGCCTCCTGAACCTGAATCCCAACCAGCACCCGGCCATAATCAGAACCGTGGTTGCGATAGTGGAACAGGCTGATATTCCAGCCGTGGGCCATGCCAGTCAGAAATTTCAGCAGCGCCCCTGGCCGTTCCGGGAACTGGAACCGGTAGAGAATTTCATCGCGGATTCCAGACGCGGGGCCGCCCACCATGTAGCGGATATGCAGCTTGGCCATCTCGTTATCGCTCATGTCCACCACTGGATAGCCGTGGTCGCCTAGCGTGGCGATAATCCGATTTTTCTCTTCCTCGCCTTCACTCAGTTGAATCCCCGCAAATACCTTCGCCTGGCGGGCGTCGGCGTAGCGGTAATTGAATTCGGTAATCGAACGCTTGCCCAGCGCCTGGCAGAACTTGCGGAAGCTGCCGGGCTGCTCTGGAATCGTCACGGCCAGCAGGGCCTCGCGCCGCTCGCCCAGCTCCGCGCGTTCGGCGACATGGCGCAACCGGTCAAAGTTAATATTGGCCCCGCAGTTAATCGCGATCAGATTCTTGCCGGTGACGCCAGTGCGTTCCACATATTTTTTCAATCCCGCCGTTCCCAGCGCTCCGGCCGGTTCCGCAATGGATCGGGTATCGTCAAAAATATCTTTGGTGGCGGCGCAAATCTCGTCAGTGGATACCACGATCACCTCATCCACCCATAGCCGGGCCAGCCGGAAGGTTTCCTCGCCGACCTGCCGCACTGCGACCCCATCGGCAAAAATCCCGACCTGATCCAGAGTCACCCGCTCACCCTGCTTAAGCGCCTCATACATTGAGGCGGCATCGTCCGGCTCGACCCCGATGATTTTAATCTCCGGGCGCAGGAATTTGACGTAAGTAGCCACCCCGGCAATCAGACCGCCGCCGCCAACCGCGATAAAAATGGCGTCAATCGGGTCCGGATGCTGGCGCAGTATTTCCATGCCGATGGAGCCATTGCCGGCGATCACCTCCGGATCGTCGTAGGGATGAATGAAAGTCATCCCCTTTTCCGCCTCCAGTTGCCGGGCGTGCTGATAGGCTTCATCGTAAGCATCGCCGAACAGTACGATTTTCGCGCCCCGGTCGCGCACCGCCTGCACCTTGATTGCCGGGGTGGTGCGGGGCATGACAATGGTGGCTTTAGCCCCAACCCGCTGGGCGGCCAGCGCGACCCCTTGAGCGTGATTGCCGGCAGAAGCGCAAATGATGCCTTTATCCAGAGCTTCACGCGGCAACTGGGCGATCTTGTTATAAGCGCCGCGCAGCTTGAATGAGAATATTGGCTGCAAGTCTTCACGCTTGAGCAGCACCCGGTTGCTGAGCCGCCGCGACAGGCGAGGCATGGCTTCCAGTGGCGATTCGATCGCGACATCGTAAACTCGGGCGGTGAGAATCTTCTTGATGTAGTCGTGCATAATGACTTTGAACGATTGAAAGGAGAATGTCGGATGTCCAGCGATGAACTGAAAAAACGCGCCGCCGAAGCGGCTTTGGCGTATGTCGAAGATCTTGAAGTCGTGGGAATTGGCACTGGGTCAACCGTCGGCTATTTTATTGCCGCTCTGTCCCGTATCAAGCACCGTCTGGATGGCGTGGTTTCCAGTTCCGAGGCGACGACGCAACAGTTGAAAGCCTGCAAAATCCCGGTGCTGGATTTGAATGCAGTCGGGCCGTTAGCGCTGTATGTTGACGGAGCGGATGAAGTCACCCGTCATTTGCAGATGATTAAGGGCGGCGGTGGGGCCTTGACCCGCGAGAAAATTATCGCCGCCGCCAGCGAGCAGTTCGTCTGCATCGCCGATCAGTCCAAGCTGGTTGATGTGCTGGGCGCATTTCCACTGCCGGTTGAGGTGATCCCCATGGCCCGCAGTCATGTCGGACGGGAGTTGCTCAAGCGTGGCGGCCAACCGGTCTTGCGGGAGAACTTTATGACCGATAATGGCAACCTGATTCTGGATGTCTACAACCTGCCCATTCTGGAGCCGGCCAAACTGGAAGCGGAATTGAACAATATCGCCGGGATCGTCACGGTCGGTTTGTTTGCATTGCGCCCAGCCAATGTATTGTTGTTGGGAACGGCTGACGGCGTGCAAACTCTGCACCCTTGACACAAGGGTTGCCGCAGATAAAAAAACGGGCGCTGCCCGCAGGCCGCGCCCGTCCGCCCTTACGCCTGTTGTCGTCAGGTTCTATTAGAAGTCGACGCGAGTACCGATTGAAACAGCGCTCTGGTCGCCATAGAAGGTGTTGTCGTCAGCGTTGCGACCGATGTATTCAACCCAAGCGCGGGTGCGCTTGCTGAAATTATACTGATAACCCAAGACATAGTTGTCCATGTTGTCCTGACCTTCAACGCCGGTATCCATCTGGCCATAGGCGGCGCTGATGACATTGTTGCCAAAGGTGTAGGACGCAGTCAGATAAGCGTTCCAAGGGGTATCCGTACTGCGGAGGAAGTCTATATTCCAAACCGGCTTGAAGAGGCCCCATTCGTTATAGGTCCCTTGCTCGTAGTTAAAGCCCACGCTGAAGGCCCCGGCGCTATACCCAAGACCGATGGCCCACTGATCGAGATCGAGATCGAATAGCGGAACCCCCCCTGCGTCAACAATTTGATCTCCATCCAAGGCGATATAGGTGATGCCAGCAAAGAACGGACCGTTGCTGTATTTCGCGCTGATATTCCAGATATCCACGCTATTGGACCAGCCTTGCGCGTCATTGAGCGCCCCGTTCATCGACAACAGAACCGAAGCGCTGAAGCCCTTAAAATCGGGGGTGGTGTACATAAGACTGTTATCAAGGCGGCTTAACGAGCCTCCACCGGAGGCTGCGGTCCGATCCTGCCCCGGATTAAGACTGTAGCCGCTAAACGAACCGCCCAGCCAAGCCGTGGCGCCAAAGGTCCTGCCGCTGTTGAAAATATCAGTGACGCCGGTCACTCCATAGTAGGGAGTTTCCTGAGTCCCGAGCGTGATGCTGCCAAAGCTGCCCTTCAGACCTACGAATTTGGGCCGATTGCCCTCGAAATTGCCCCCTTCGGTGACGTCAACACCAAATTCATACTGATAAATGGCGCTGAGTCCACCGCCCAAATCCTCGCTGCCCATGACGCCCAAGCGCGAATCATTGTTGAAGACATCCCAATAAGCATCAGGGGCATTGGACAAATCGTTGTAATCCACCGACACCCGGGCGGAACCGTACAGAATCGTGTCGGCCTGTGCAGCGAGAGGGGCAGCGAGAGCGGCGGCAACCGCTAGGGCGAGCACTGACTTTTTCATGGCAAGGTTCTCAAGTTGTTTGCAAACAAAAGTCGATTATCTCAAGATTCATTTTCCGATCAATAGGTTATTTGATGGGGAAACAATCCTGAAATACTTATTGGGGAGATTTATATACGCATTGCGGTAAAAAAGCAACTGCTTTTTTATAAAAGATACAACTTATTGGCGCTAACGCAACGATTAACCCGCTGATCCATTTGGAGGTCGAAATGAAAACGGACGCCCGAAGGCGTCCGCAGGGTTTAAACCGAGTCAAGCAACCGGATTAGAAGTCGACGCGGGTACCAATGGAGAGCACGCCCAGATCGCCGTAAAAATCGCCATCGGCGCTGGTGCCCAGATACTCAACCCAAGCGCGAGTGCGCTTGCTGAAGTTGTACTGGTAACCGATCGCATAGTTGTTCAGATCGCCCTGCTTTAAAGAAAGCTCATTGGCGCCGCTGAGCAGGTAAATCCGGCTGTCATCGGGGGCGAGATAGCCATACGAGGCCCGGATGACGTTGTTGCCGAAGGTGTACTGGCCCGTCAGGTAGTAGTTCTGGGAAGTGCCGGTGTATACCGTATTCAGGTCGCCATTTTCGTAGGCGAAGCTGACAGCAAATGGCCCGGAGTTATAACCAAACGCCAAACCCCACTGATCGCCATCCCATGCCGGAACGCTGGACAGGGTCTGTCCACTGGGCAGCACCGCTTTGAAACTCGGGCCATCCAGCGCCATGTAGGTCGCGCCTACAAAGAACGGACCGTTCTTGTAGGAAGCAGAGATGTTGTACATGTCGATGCCATCGGAAAGATTGGCAGGCAACTTGTTGTTAGCATCAGCTTTGCACAGTTCACTGGTTGTCTGCGGATCAGACGGCAGACACTCGGCGTTCATGACCAACATGGCCTGGGCGCTGAATCCGCTCCAGTTCGGCGAGGTGTAGATCAGGCTGTTATCCATCCGCAGCCCGAAAGTGTTGCCCAAATAGGTGTTCAGAACCGGAGCCGACACCGAGGTCGCGCCAAAGGATGGGGTTGAGTTGAACACCTTGCTGCTGTTAAAAATATCGCCAATGCCAATCACGTTGTAGTAAGGCGTCCACTGGGTGCCCACAGTAACCGAACCCCAGCTCGCTCCCTTCAGCCCGACCCACTTGGGCCGGTTGCTGGTGAAGTTGCCACCTTCGGTGACGTCAACGCCAAATTCATACTGGTAGATCGCCGCCAGCCCGCCGCCCAAATCCTCTTCACCACGCACGCCCAACCGCGAGGCGTTGTTATAGACATCCCAACTGGCGTCAGGGGAAGTGTGGTCGAAATTATTGGAATCCGGATCGTTATAATCAACGGACACCCGGGCAGAACCATACAGGGTGGTGTCCGCATAGGCCAACGAACCAAAACCGGTCAGCGCCGCAGCAACGGCCAGCGCGAGAGTAGACTTTTTCATGGTTAAACTCCTAGGTTTGTGTTGTATTGACGCAACAAAAGGGCGCTTTCAACTCGTTAAGTGAATTTATACGCATTCTGAAGCCGAAATGCAACTGATATTTTCAAAAAAAACACAAAGCCTTGTGGTTGCAATCACAAAAGCAACATATTTTTATTTTAGCAACAAAAAACCCGCCTGAAGTTTTCAGGCGGGCTGACAGGTGGCTGGGGGACTAGGATTCGAACCTAGGTTGGTGGAGTCAGAGTCCACAGTCCTGCCGCTAGACGATCCCCCAACTGGAAACGGTTAACGCTTGGAGTACTGAGTGGCGCGGCGGGCCTTGCGCAGACCGACCTTCTTCCGCTCCACCTCGCGGGCGTCGCGGGTCACAAAACCCGCCTTGCGCAGGGCAGGACGCAGGCTATCGTCATACTCCAGCAGGGCGCGGGTGATGCCATGCCGAATTGCGCCGGCCTGACCGGTAATGCCGCCGCCCTTGACGGTAACGTAAATGTCGAACCGATCCTTGAGATCAGTTACTTCCAGCGCCTGATAAACCACCATGCAGGAAGTTTCGCGCCCAAAGTATTCGTCCAAGGGCCGCTGGTTGACCAGAATGCCGCCTGTGCCCGGACGCAAAAAAACGCGAGCGGTGGCGGTCTTGCGCCGGCCAGTGCCGTAATACTGAGTTTGAGCCATGCCTGTTCTATTCCTGAGATGCGCCAGAGAGTTAGAGAGCCAGTTCCAGCGACTGCGGCTGCTGGGCGGCATGCTGGTGTTCGGGACCGGCGTAGACCTTCAACTTGCCGAACATCGCCCGGCCCAGCGGATTTTTGGGCAGCATTCCCTTGACGGCGATTTCGATGACGCGCTCCGGAGTTTGCTGCAACAGCTTCTCCAGCGAAATGGACTTGAGATTGCCGATGTAGCCGGTCGTCCGGTGGTAGAGCTTGTCGGTGGTCTTGCGCCCGGTGGTCCGCACTTTCTCGGCGTTGACCACAATAATATAGTCGCCGGTATCCACATGCGGCGTGTATTCGGGCTTGTGCTTGCCCCGCAGGCGACGGGCGATTTCTGACGACAGCCGGCCTAAAACCTTATCCGTGGCGTCGATCACATACCAGTCGCGCTTGACTTCGGCCGGCTTGGCGCTGAAAGTTTTCATTGATTAACGTACTCCGAAAATCCGCGTCTGCTTGAAAGGCGGGTATCCTACTCAAGCGGGGTGTATTTGACAAGGCTTCAAATCTGAAGTCGTTCCACCACCCGCCCGTTGATCAGATGCTCCGCGATGATCTCATCCAGATCGGCGCGATCAACATAAGTGTACCAAGTGGCTTCGGGATAAATCACGATGACCGGCCCTTCGGCGCAGCGGTCCAAGCAGCCTGCGGTGTTGACCCGCACTTTGTCCGGGATCAAAGGCCCCAGTTCCTTGACGCGTTGCTTCACATAATCGCGCGCTTCTTGGGCGCCGCATTGCTGACAACACTGCGATCCATCGGCCCGCAGGTTGGTGCAAAAGAAGATGTGATAGCGATAATAGGCCACTTCCATTCCCTCCCCCACCCGACTATCCGCCGATGACCGCTCATTACTATACTCCCGTTGACGCCTTCCTTATTAATCTGGATCAGGCGATCCGCACCTTGTTCGGCCAACCGGTGACCACCGGCCGGCCCCATCCTGCCGCCCATGCGCCGCCCGCCGAGTTGCCGCCCGCAGAACAGACCCGGGCGGCGCGACTGATGCGGGTCAACCACACCGGCGAAGTCTGCGCTCAGGCGCTGTATCAGGGTCAGGCGCTGACAGCGCGGCTGGCAACGGTGCGAGAAGGCATGGAGCAGGCCGCCAGCGAAGAAAATGACCATCTCATCTGGTGCGAGACACGCTTGAAGGAACTCGGTAGCCACACCAGTCGGCTAAACCCGCTGTTCTACGCCGGGGCTTTCACCATCGGCGCGCTGGCCGGCAAGGCCGGAGATCGCTGGAGTTTGGGTTTTGTCGCCGAAACCGAGCATCAAGTGGTCGACCATCTGGATTCGCACCTGCGCCGCTTGCCGGTGGATGACCAGCACACCCGGGCGATTCTGGAACAGATGAAGGACGATGAAGCCCGGCACGCCACCCAAGCGCTGGCGGCAGGCGGCAGGCGGTTGCCGTTACCGATTCGCTGGCTGATGAAAGGCGTGTCCAAAGTGATGACCCGCACCGCTTACTGGGTCTGAGGTTTTTAATCAGAATTGCCGGTCAGTGTAAAAGCAGCGCCGCCTCGCCGATAACGTCAGATGGAATTGGATCAACCGTCGATAAAGGAAGCATCTCCCACGTCGATCGCACGGCTTCCGGCAACCGCACCTGCATCGCCAGCGGCAAATGATCCGAGAACGCGCAATCCAGCACTTCCACGCGCTCCACCGTGATTGAGGGCGATACCAGAATGTGATCCAGTTGCCGATCCGGCCGCCAACTGGGAAAGGTGCACAAACCCGGCGCCGGTTCAGACAACCGGACATT
>JAJHPN010000053.1 GCA_020890855.1 Candidatus Contendibacter sp.
ACGCAAAAAGTATGAACACGATGCTCAAAGACAGTTGGAACACATTGCTGGATCAATTCTGGCTGATCCCAGCGCTGTTGCTGATCGGTTTCGGCCTAGCTTTCGCCATTCCCGAATATAACCTGCTGAATAAATATATTCAGTTAGTGCTGATGTACATCGGGATTAATATCATCCTGACCGTCAGCCTGAATCTGGTGAATGGCTACATGGGCGAGTTTTCACTGGCTCATGCCGGATTCATGGCGGTCGGCGCGTATACCGCAGCCCTGCTGACCATGAAAGTCTTGCCGATGGCCGCTTATCCGGTGTTGTTTCCGCTGGCGGTGCTGGCCGGCGGGATCATGGCGGCGATCATGGGACTGATTGTGGCGGTGCCGTCCTTCAAGATTCGCGGCGATTATCTGGCGATCATCACCCTGGCTTTTCTGATGATCGTCAAGTCAGCGATTGAAAATATTGACTATATCGGCGGGCCACGCGGCATTCCCGGGATTAAACGATTGACCACACTGCCCTGGGTATTCTTCTGGACGGTGGCGACAGTGTGGATGATCCGCAACTTCGTCTATTCCAAATATGGGCGTGGCGTTCTCTCCATCCGTGAGGATGAAATCGCCAGTGACTTGATGAGCGTGAACACCAAGCGGGTCAAATTTCTGGCTTTTATGCTGTCGTCGTTCTGCGCCGGAATTGCCGGGGCGCTATTTGCTCATCTGCTGCAATTCATCAGCCCCCGCGTCTTCGATATTATTAAAACCACCGATGTCCTAATCATGGTTTATCTGGGCGGAATTGCCTCGATTGGCGGTTCCATTTTGGGCGCAACCGCGTACACCGCGTTAATGGAATTGCTGCGGCCGTCCACTGTTGCAGCGCTGCTGGACTGGTTGCCGGAAGTTGTCTTCAATCCGCTGAATCAGTACATCATCCAGAATCTGGGCGTGTGGCGGATGGTGATCATGCCTCTGCTGCTGGTTCTGGTGATGCTGTACTGGCCCCGAGGCATGATGGGCCAGCGCGAGTTTCGCGGTTTTATTCCCCGACGGGATCGGGATGCGCATCGCCGACTCAACGCTCCGGGAGAAAAACCATGACGTTACTGGCGGCAACCAAGGTTCGACATTTATTCGGCGGGCTGTGTGCGGTCGCTGATTTCAATCTTGATCTGCAAGCCGGGCAACTGATGGGCATCATCGGCCCCAATGGCGCTGGAAAGACCACGATCTTCAACTTGATTACCGGGGTTTATCAAGCCACCGAAGGCAGTATCCGGTTTAATGGAACAGAATTGGTGGGTCTGACCCCGCATCAGATTACCGCGCTGCGAATTGGCCGCACTTTTCAGAACATCCGACTGTTTCGAGATTTGTCGGTGCTGGATAACGTGCGGATCGCCCATTACGCCCAAGCCAATTACAGTCCGCTGGAGGCGCTTTTGCATATTGGCCGCTATCGCCGCGAAGAGCAGCGGATTATTGACAACACCCGGCGCTTGCTGGCGATTTTCAAGCTTGAACATTTGGCCGGCGAGACGGCCAAGAATCTGCCTTATGGCCTGCAACGGCGATTGGAGATTGCCCGGGCGCTGGCGATTGACCCGGAACTGCTGCTTTTGGACGAACCAGCAGCTGGAATGAATCCCAACGAGATCGATCAATTGATGGAGTTTATTCAATGGATTCGCGCCGAGTTCAAATTGACCATTCTGCTGATTGAACATCAGATGAAGCTGGTCATGGGCATTTGCGAACGGATCAAGGTGCTGGATTTTGGCGAAACTCTGGCCGAAGGGTCGCCAAC
>JAJHPN010000063.1 GCA_020890855.1 Candidatus Contendibacter sp.
CTGCTCGAACGTTCGCCGGTCCGCAATAAGGTGATCATGATGGGGGAGGGCCTGTTCGTACCCCTGTTTTTCCTGACGATCGGCGTTCGTCTCAACCTGCCGGTATTCGGGGCGACTCTGCTAAATAGTCTCTGGTTCGTCGTTGCGATCACCGCCGCTTTGTTGATTGGTAAGTTTCTGGCGGCCGCAACGACGCGCTGGTTCTGCGGTTACGATTGGCCAGCGGCCCTGACCATGTGGTCTCTGTCATTACCGCAGGTGGCGGCGACGCTGGCGGCGACGATGGCGGCCTACGATGCAGTGAACGCCAACGGCGATCGGTTGATCACCGAGTCAGTGCTCAACGCCGTGATCGTGCTGATGGTATTGACTGCGGTTCTTGGACCGGTGCTGACCGAACGTTTCAGTCGGCGGATGATTCCAGAGGAGAAGAGTGATGCGATGCCTTGACCGACTACTGGTCATAGGTCTTGCCTGCTGCCTGCTTGGCGTGCCTGTCGCAGTCTTGGCTGAAGACGAAGCCGCAGTCCGGAATGCGCTGCGACAAATGCGCGAGGAAACGCTGGACCAGCTCTACAAGGAGGTTCCCCGCGCCAGGATGCAGGTGCGCAGTGCAGCGGGTTACGGCGTGTTTGGCGCTGCGGGCGTGCATATCCTGT
Organism: Candidatus Contendibacter sp.; assembly: GCA_020890855.1. Taxonomy (GTDB): domain Bacteria; phylum Pseudomonadota; class Gammaproteobacteria; order Competibacterales; family Competibacteraceae; genus RXIV01. The sequence continues at coordinate 660 of JAJHPN010000063.1, forward strand.
TCGTCGGCGGCAGCGGCGGCCGGGGTGTGGTGCGCGACAATCTGAACGGCCGTGACACCTACATGAAAATGAGCGCCGTGGCCGGGGGACTCGGCATCGGTTTTGAAGACACGCGCACCGTGTTGATCTTTAAGAAACGGGCTGTTTTAAAAGAGTTTCTCGACAAAGGCTGGACCTTTGGTGGTGAAACAGCCGCCGCCGCCACGGTAGACGGTAAAGGTGGCGCGACTGGCGAACTCGAATCGCCGCAGGGAATCACGATTTACCAGTTCACGAAGACCGGCTTGATGGCTAAGGGCAGTGTGCAGGGCGCCAAGTACTGGAAGGACAACTAACTCAACTGAGGGGCTGTTTGGAACCCCCGGACTAAGCTAGACGTTCCAGCATGTATGAAGGGGGTCATGGAGGCGGGGCGAATGGCTCAGCCAGCCGAAGGTTCGTTCAACCACCCAGCGATGCGGCGGTAGCACAAACCGCTGGGTTTTCTGAGGCCGCAACATTGCCGCCAGGCAGGATTTGAAGCGCGCCGGTTTGATGGTTCTTTAATCTTTAAACGGATCGCGCAGCACGATGGTATCCAGCCGATCAGGCCCGGTGGAGATGATGTCAACCGGGGTATCGGTCAGTTCTTCCATCCGCCGCAAATAAGCTTTGGCCGCAGGCGGTAATGCTTCATAGCGCCGCACGCCTACGGTGGAGGATCGCCAACCGGGCATCTCTTCATAAACCGGCGCGCACTCTGCCAGCGCTTCTGCGCCTAATGGCGCATGATCCAGCCGCTTTGACGCGCATTGGTAGCCCACGCACAGTTGGATGCTGTCCAGATCGTCGAGTACATCCATCTTGGTCACGCACAGCCCGGATACGCTGTTGTTCAGGATTGACCGGCGCAACGCTACCGCATCAAACCAGCCGCAGCGCCGCCGCCGCCCGGTAGTCGCTCCGAATTCGTGGCCGCGCTCGGCCAGATATTCGCCGGTTTCGTCAAACAGCTCGGTCGGGAATGGTCCACCGCCGACCCGGGTGGTATAGGCTTTGGTGATCCCCAGCACATAGTCCAGATAGCGCGGCCCCAGCCCGGAACCGGTGGCTGCACCGCCAGCGGTGGTGTTAGAGGAAGTGACGTAGGGATAGGTGCCGTGGTCAATGTCCAGCAACGCGCCCTGCGCCCCTTCAAACAGCACGTTGTCGCCGCGTCGGCGGTGAACATCCAACAATTCCGTCACATCCGCCGCCAGTGGTCGCAATCGTTCGGCCATGACCAGGGTTTCATCCAGCACCTTTTGAAAATCGACCGGATCGGTCTGAAAGTAGCGCTGTAATACGAAGTTGTGGAAATCCAGCACTTCGCCGAGTTTGGCCGCAAACCGTTCCCGGTGGAACAGGTCGGCCAGCCGGACAGCGCGCCGCGACACCTTGTCTTCATAAGCCGGGCCAATGCCGCGTCCGGTGGTGCCGATAGCCTGTTTACCCCGTGCTTTTTCCCGCGCCTGATCCAGCGCGACGTGGTAGGGCAGAATCAGTGGACATGCCTCGCTGATCCGCAGTCGCGCCATGACCTCCACGCCCCGGCGTTCCAGATCGTCGATTTCGGTCAGCAAGGCTGCCGGAGCCAGCACCACGCCGTTGCCAATCAGGCATTGCACCCCCTCGCGCAAAATGCCGGAGGGAATCAGGTGCAGCACGGTTTTCTGACCGTTGATGACCAAGGTGTGTCCGGCGTTGTGGCCGCCTTGGAACCGCACCACCGCTGCCGCATTTTCAGTCAGCAGATCTACTATTTTGCCCTTGCCTTCGTCGCCCCATTGTGCGCCGATGATGACTACATTTTTGCCCATGTCGGTTTCCTGGTGTTCTTTACGATGGAGGTGGTTCTGTAAATTTTCCGGTGATCCGATTCGCCTGCCGGGTAAACGCATGATTAATTAACTATCAATATCAATTGGTCGCAAGGAAAGAAGCCATCTGGACGCTCCACGACCCATCGTTACCACTGGAAAATTTACAGGAAGATGCATTTTGTAAGAATACCACCCCTGATTTTGAGCAGCTTCCACCCAGCCAACGCCGCTTCCACGGTAAACCCTGAAGTCGCCCGATCCATTGGGCGATAAATTCCGGCTCAAGCACTGGAATTTCCCCAGCTATCCCGAACCTGGCAAAGTCGGCTACACTGCAACAATGATTGTTGTTCGACTGACGCCCAGCTGCGAGCGTCGATCCCGTCGAACCGCCCCGCGACGAGGAACCGTTTCATGGAGCGCTATCCCGACTCTGTCCGCCCGCCAGAAAACTACCGGGCCTTCGCCAGTGGCCAGACCATTTTTCAGGAGGGTGAACCAGGTGATGCGCTCTACATCGTCGTCGAGGGTCAGATCGACATCCGGACCGGTGAGCAATTGCTCGAAACCCTCAAGCCTGGCGATATCCTCGGCGAAATGGCGCTGATTGACGACCAACCGCGCATGGCCAGCGCCATAGCCCGGACCGATTGCCTGCTGACCCCGGTTAACCGTCCGCATTTTCTCGCCCTGATTCAGCGCAATCCCCGCTTTGCCCTTCAGGTCATGCGGATCATGGCGGACCGGCTGCGCCGGGTCGTCCACTCCACCGGTGGTTAGCGTCATCCGCCGCTCCGCTCGACAAGCCGAGCCGCTACCCCACTGTTTCGGGATTGAGAGACCCGCATGATTGAAGCTGCTGTTGCTTTTCCAGACTCACCACAATCGCCCCACGATCCCCTGTTCAGCGACTACCCGGTCGCCACTGCCGGTTATGACGAGATGTACTCTGCGCCTGGCGTCCTGCGACCCCACTGGCGGGACATGGCGCGGTTTCTGGAAAACACTGGCGGGGTCGAACTGGAGCGCCGTTACAGTGAAATCCAGCGGTTGTTGCAGGCTGATGGCGTCACCTACAACACCTACGACGATCCCCATGATTCGCAACGGCGCTGGCTGCTGGACCCGGTGCCATTGTTGATGACTGGCGAAGACTGGACCGAATTGGCTGCGGGTCTGGAACAGCGCTCGCGACTGCTGAACACGCTGCTGGCTGACCTGTACGGTCCCCGGCTGGCGATCCGGCGCGGCTGGCTGCCGCCGGAACTGGTCTACGCCCATCCAAGTTTTCTGCCGGCCTGCCACCAGTCGCTACCGGCTAATGATCGCTGGCTGATCTTTCACGGCGTCGATCTGGCCCGTGGGTCGGATGGCGTCTTCCGGGTTTATGGCGACCGCGTCCAGTCGCCCTCTGGGGCTGGCTACACGCTGGAAAACCGCATCATCCTGGCGCGGGCCTTGCCCATGCTGTATCGCGATGCGCCGCTGCGCCGGCTGGCCAGTTTTCTGGAGACCGAACGCGCAACGCTCACCCGACTGGCCCGCCACCGTCCCGAAAATCCGCATGTGGTGCTGTTGACGCCCGGCCCCAGCAATCCGGTCTATTTTGAACACGCCTATCTGGCCAATTACCTGTCGCTCAGCCTGGTCGAGGGCGAAGATCTGGTGGTGCGCGATGGTCGGGTCTGGCTGAAAACCCTCGGCGGCTTGCGCCCGGTGGATGTCATTCTGCGGCGAGTACTGGACGCTTTCTGCGATCCGCTGGAGCTGCGCGGCGATTCCCTGCTCGGCGTTCCCGGCCTGCTACAGGCGGTGCGCAGCGGTCATGTCGCCTTGGCCAACGCCCTCGGCGCCGGCCTGGTCGAAAATCCCGGACTGGCGGCTTTTCTGCCGTTGCTGTGTCGGCAATTGCTCGGCGAAGATCTCAAGCTATCCTCCCTGCCAACCTGGTGGTGCGGCCATTCGGGGGATCGCGACTACGTTCTGACCCATCTGGACGAGCTGGTGGTGCGCTCGATCCTGCCAAGCAGCCCGTACTGGGAGGGGGGGCAATTGACCGCCGCCGCGCGTGTCCAGTTGAACGAGCGCATTCAGGCCGCCCCTCATCTGTTTGTCGCTCAGGCCCCGGCGCTGCTGTCCACCGCGCCGGTGCTGGAGGACGGTCGGTTGACCCCACGCCCGGTGATGCTCCGTGGCTTCTCGGTCGCCGAGGATCAAGGCTATCGGGTGATGCCGGGCGGGCTGGCGCGGGTTTCCTCCGGGTTAGACACTTTGCAGGCCGCGTTGCAAAAGGGCGGGATCAGCAAAGACTGGTGGGTGCTGGCCCCGACCCCGCAACGTCATGTCAGCCTGTTGCGGCAAGCCTACGGTCCCATCGTGGTCACCCGCGATGGCAGCGATCTGCCCAGCCGGGTGGCCGATGACCTGTTTTGGCTGGGCCGTTATGTCGAACGGCTGGATGGCAACGCCCGGCTGTTGCGCGAGGCGCTGGGCCGGTTGCTGGAATGGGAGCAGGACAACACCGATGAGCGCTGTCTTGATGACTTGCTCGATGCGCTCGACATCCCGGTGCCGCCGGTGGCCGAATCCCCCCGCGCCCGGTTTTTCGCTCTGCGCCAGGAATTGCTGAACCTGGTCATCGCCGCCGAGCATCCCGGCAGCGTCAAGGCGATCTTTGGCGGCCTACTGCGAACCGGGCGGGCGGTGCGCAACCATCTGGGCGACGACAGTTGGCGACTGCTGAACCGGCTGCAACAACGCATTCAGGAACCACCGCAGGAAATCGGCGCCCGCCAGGCGCGGGAACTGTTGGAAGAGGAATTGATGCTGGTCGCCGCGTTCAGCAGTCTGAACAATGAAACCATGCCGCATCATCAGGGCTGGCTGTTTTTCGACGTTGGCCGCTATCTCGAGCGGGTGCTGCGGACGCTGGATCTGTTCAAGCTGGCCTTTATCACCGCCCGCAATCCGGGCCTGCCGCTCTGGGAAGTCGTGCTAACCATCACCGACAACCTGACTGCTTACCGGCGGCGCTACCGCTCGGCGTTGCACCCCACTGCGATTATTGATCTGCTGCTGTTTGACGAAGGCAACCCCCGTGCAGTCGGCTATCAGTTACGGCGGCTGCAACGGCATATCGGCCGACTGCAACAACCCAGCGGTTCCCCCTACCGCAGCGTCGAAGAGCGGCTGATTCTTGAATCCCTGACCACGCTGCAATTAGCCGACATTGCCGCGCTGGCCACGCTGTCCCACGACAGCACCCGCTCCAGCGCCGAACTGACCCGGTTGCTGGACGCCTTGCAGACGCCATTGATGGGCCTGTCCGATGCGCTGACTCACAGCCACTTCAGTCATGCTGAAGTGCCCCAGCAATTGATCACGATGCGGCCATGAGATACACCATCACGCACCGCACCCTGTATCAATACAGTAGCGGCGTGGCGTTGTGCCACAACGAGGCGCGGCTGTTGCCGAAGGAAACCCCTTGGCAGTTGTGCCGACCTAGCCAAATTCGCATCCGCCCGCGCCCCGCATTGTCTGACGAACGGCTGGATTTTTTCGGCAACCGGGTGCTGTATTTCGCTATCCAGGATGTGCATTACCGACTGGAAGTCACAGTTGTCACCGAGGTGCGGGTGCTGGATGAACGGCCCTTTCATGAATCCAGTCCGTCTCCGTCTTGGGAGCAGGCGCGTCAGATGCTGTGGGAAAATCCGGACCCGGAGATCATCGAAGCGCGGTTGTTCGCGCTGGACTCGCCGTTCGTGGCAACGGGTCCGGCATTCCGGGATTATGCCGAACCGAGCTTTCCACCGGGCCGACCGCTCCTGGCCGCCGTGGCCGACCTGAATCAGCGGATTTACTCCGATTTCAAATACGACCCGCATTTCACCACGGTCGCGACGCCGCTGGACGAGGTGTTGCAGGAACGGCGCGGGGTCTGCCAAGACTTTGCTCATCTGGGCATTGCTTGCCTGCGGGGGCTGGGCCTGGCGGCGCGCTATGTCAGCGGCTATCTGGAAACGCTGCCGCCGCCTGGCCAGTCCCGACTGATTGGCGCTGACGCCTCGCATGCTTGGCTAGCGGTCTATGTGCCGGGGGTCGGCTGGGCGGAATTCGACCCGACCAACGATTGCATGCCGAATACCCAGCATGTCACCCTCGCCTGGGGCCGGGATTATGGCGATGTCGCGCCGCTCACTGGGGTCATGACCGGCGGCGGTTCGCACTCACTGAAAGTGTCGGTGGATGTGGCTCCGCAGGCGGAAGCGGCCGTGAAAAAGTTCAAACCGGCGACCAATGAAATTCAGCCTGCGCCGGAACCGTGAGATGTGCGCCGCCGTCTGGTGGTTTGTAAGCCAGGCGCGTTGATGCCACTCCGCGGTCTGCCGGCGCTGGCTGTCGGGTTCCTTGGCGAGTTGTTTCTCGCTGGCCACCGAGTAAATAACCCCTTCGCAGGTGCTGCCGAATTAGCGTACAAGCAAAAAATTGCGGTGGCATGTGTGGACGGACATCTGACCGGGGATTGAAAGTCGCCAGTCGAAATAGCCGGTCGAGGATCAGGGGGGCTTCGCCGCCGAAACAGATACACAGTCGCGTCCAGTTCCGGCGGCAAGACCATCTGACTCAGCGTCTGGTCCTCTTCGATGGTAAACGTGGATTGACCTTGATAGTCAGTCAGTTGCCGGACGCGAAGCGATGGCGGCTACTAATCACGATATAGCATTGCACACTGGGCGTTTTGAAAACATAACGCTCAAAAGTATTAC
>JAJHPN010000322.1 GCA_020890855.1 Candidatus Contendibacter sp.
AAGGCGCAAGCCCTGACCGTATTGGGCGGGTTGTAGCCCGGTCCGCTCCCTCTATAGAAAACGGTGATCGGCTTCAAAACACTCCCAATCCTCCCTTTTCCAAAGGGAGCGCCGCGATAGCGGCAGGGGGCGCCTCATCACCTAGCGCTGCCGCCGTCACCCAGCAGAATTGCAGAATTAATGATGAACCTGAACAACATGTCGTTTTTTCAGGGGTTCGCCCAGGACATCCTGGATGAAATCCAGCATCACCTGAAGCTCCGCTGCTATCAGTCCGATGAATTTATCTGCCGACAGGGAGAAGCTGGCGACAGTATGTTCATTATTGAGAGCGGTCTGGTTGAAATTTTTATCCAGCAACCAGACTCCCTGGTGCTGCTGGACCGGTTGCGGCGCGGCGATGTCCTGGGCGAAATGGCCCTTCTCACCGGCGAACCCCGCACCGCGAATGCGGTCGCCACCGTGCCTACTGAAGTGATGGAGCTGAACCGGAATGCTTTTGCCGCGATTATCGCGCATTACCCTCATGTGCTTTTCAATATCAGCCAGATTCTGATTCAACGTCAAAAACGCAACCATGCGGTTCTGTCGCAACACCATCACCGGGGTGAAGCTGTCGCCATCGTGGTCGGACGAGAGGCCAATGCCGTGGTGGCGGCCGTTATCGCCGCCATCCAGAGCGCTGATCCCAACAATACGGTGGTGATTGATCTCACCCGTTTATTGCCCGCCACCCAGCTTTCTATTGCAAATCAAAGCATCACTACCGTATTTGACCGGTTGGACCGCCTGTTGGCTAATTACAAGATAGTGATTACGGTGGTCGATGCCCATTCGCCTGACCTTCATCTGCTCATCAGGCACATGGATCGAATCGAATTGATTGCAGCGCTGCCGGAAGCGCTTCATCTGCACCGTAAAGTCAAAGGGGCCGTAAAACGGTTTAATTGCGTCCTGATCGGCAATTCATTACAAGACAGACCGAAAGACTTTCATGATCTTCCGGTATTACGCACTCTTCCTGTTACGGCCAACCCGCATGAGATTGCGTGGCTGGCGCGGCATTTGCGGCGAAAAAAGGTCGGGTTGGCGCTGGGTGCCGGTGGGGCCAGAGGCTTTGCGCACATTGGCGTATTGAGCGTTCTCGAACAGGCGGGGATTCCCATTGATTACATCGCCGGAAGCAGTATCGGCGCGATGGTAGGCAGCTTTTTGGCGATGGGCATGAACGCCGCGACGATTGCAGAACAACTGAAAAGCATCTGGTCGACAGAAACCGTCGCTGAGCTGAATGTGTTCTCTCAGGAAGGCCATTCCGTTGGCTTGCAAACCGTCATGAAAGCCGCTGCGGCGGTCACCGGCGCACTGACCTTTGCCCATTTAAGCATTCCGTTGACCATCATGACGGCGGATTTGAACACCCAACAGGCTGCGCCGATGAATGAAGGGTCACTGGCCGAGGCCTTGTGCGCCGGGATTAGTGTTCCTGGCATGGTTCCGCCTTATGTGCGCGGCTCACAACGCCTGGTCGATGGCATCGCCATCGTTCCCGTACCCACGGCGGCGGTGAAGAATGCCGGAGCAGACATCAGCATTGCCGTCAATCTGCTGCACCGCGACACCCTCGCCGCCTGGCCCGCTGAGACCCCACCGCCGCCTGCGGCCAACCCAAAATCGTCCAAAACGCTCGATCCGGTGCTGGAAACCTTGATCATGCTGCAACTGGATACGAGCGTCCGCCATGCGGCCGAAGCGGATCTGGTCATTAATCCCTGGTTTCCGTCCTTGAGTTGGCG
>JAJHPN010000309.1 GCA_020890855.1 Candidatus Contendibacter sp.
ACAAGGTCTGGATCAGCGTGTTTGCCGGCGATCACGGCGTGGTCGCGGAAGGCGTTTCGGCGTTTCCGCAAGTGGTCACCGCCGAGATGGTGCGCAATTTCGCGCGCGGCGGGGCGGCGATCAGCGTCCTGGCTCGCGAGTGGAACGCCCGGCTGGAAGTGGTGAACGTGGGCACGGTGCAACCGCTGGACGATCTGCCGGGGGTGCTGGACGCCCGGATTGGACCGGGAACCGCCAACTTCGTCCATGAACCGGCCATGAGTCTTGAACAGTTGCACGATGCGCTGGCGGCCGGGCGGGAGGCCGCCGAACGGGCGGCGATTGGCGGCGCGCGGCTCTTTATTGGTGGTGAAATGGGCATTGGCAACACCACCAGCGCCGCCGCCGTCGCCTGTTCCCTGCTGGGCCTGCCCGCCGCGCAACTGGCGGGCCCTGGCACCGGGCTGGATGCGGACGGGGTTGCCCACAAATCATTAGTGATCGAACGGGCGCTGGCCAAACAGCGCAGCGATCAGCCACTGGTCGCGCTGCAACGGCTGGGCGGCTTCGAGATCGCCGCCTTGACCGGAGTTTATCTGCGCTGCGCCCAATTGAACCTGCCGGCGCTGGTGGATGGATTCATCACCACCGCGGCGGCATTGGTGGCGGTGCGCTTCCGCCCGGAACTGGCCGACTGGCTGTTCTACTCCCACTGTTCGGCGGAACCCGGTCATCGCCGGTTGTTGCAAGCGCTGGAGGCAAGACCGTTGCTGGATTTAGGGATGCGGTTGGGGGAGGGCAGCGGCGCGGCGGTGGCAATGCCGTTATTACGCGCTGCCGCCGCCCTGCACGCCCGCATGGCGACTTTTGCCGAAGCCGGAGTTTCGCAAGGATGAATGATTTCACCATCATCGATTTACTCCGGCATGGCGAGCCGGACGGTGGGCAAAAATTCCGGGGAGCGGTGGACGATCCGCTCAGTCCGCAGGGCTGGGAACAAATGCGGAACGCGGTCGGCGCCTGCCGCGATTGGGAGGCGATTATCAGTTCGCCACTGCTTCGCTGCGCCGCTTTTGCTCAGGACCTGGCCGGGCGGCTGGAACGACCATTGGAGATCGCGCCGGGTTTTACCGAGATCAGCTTTGGGGTCTGGGAAGGACGCAGCGTCGCCGAAATTCACGCCGCCGATCCGCTGGCCTTGGGCCAATTCTGGCGCGATCCGGTCGCGCATCCCATTCCCGGCGGCGAACCGGTGGCCGATTTTGATCGGCGGATCAGCGCAGCCTGGGCGGCCTTGCTGGAGCGCTATCATGGTCGTCATGTCTTGCTGGTCGCGCACGGCGGCACGATTCGGATGGTGCTGCGCCAGTTGCTGGATATGCCCTTGCACCGCATCTGGCGAATCGAAGCGCCGTTTGCTTCCCTGACCCGCACCCGGGTGCATTGCGATCCGGGTTCTGAGCCGCATCTGGTGTTTCACAACGGCCGTCTGGGATGATTCGCGCTCTGGCCCTGGCCCTGCAACTGCTGACCCGGTTGCCGGTTCCTTCGGCGGGTTCGCCGCCGCAACCGCAGGAGTTAGGCCAGTCGGCGCTGTTTTTTCCGGTGGTCGGGTTGCTGATCGGCGCATTGCTGGTCGGAGTTCATTTCGCTCTTCGGGGCATCGATCCTGATGTGCTGGCGGCGCTGCTGCTGACGATTTGGGCGCTCATCACGGGCGGGCTGCATCTGGACGGGCTGGCCGATACGGCGGATGCCTGGATTGGCGGTCAGGGTGATCGGGATCGGACCCTGGCGATCATGAAAGACCC
>JAJHPN010000397.1 GCA_020890855.1 Candidatus Contendibacter sp.
CCTTCGATTTGCGGAGTCAGAATCGAACCGATGGGGCCGGGATAGACGTAACCGTAGGCGTGACCGCCGAGGCGGGTATACACCGGGCAATGGTTCAAACACGCCCCGCAGCGGATGCACTTCAAGGTTTGCCGTAATTCTGGGTCGGCCCAGATTTTGGAGCGACCGTTATCGAGCAGCACTAGATGGACTTCCTTGGGGCCGTCCTTTTCGCCCGGTTTGCGCGGCGACGTGATCATATTGAAATATGTGGTGATCAACTGGCCTGTCGCTGAACCCGTCAATAATCGCAGCAACGGCGGCACGTCATCCAGCCGCTCCACCACTTTTTCCAAACCCATCACTGCGATATGCACCGGCGGCGCGGTGGTGCACATCCGGCCATTACCTTCGTTTTCCACCAGACACAAAGTTCCAGTTTCAGCCACCGCGAAATTAACTCCACTCACGCCGACTTCACCGGCAAGGAACTTTTCACGCAACACCTTACGCGCAATTGCATTGAGTTCCTCAACGACTTCGGTATACGGGGTATCGGGAATCTTGTCGTGAAACAGGCGGGCAATTTGATCGCGGTTTTTATGAATCGCCGGGACGATGATATGTGAGGGCGTTTCGTGGTCCAGTTGAATGATGTATTCACCGAGATCGGTTTCCAGCGCCTCGATCCCATGTTCCTCCAAGAAATGGTTGAGGTGCATTTCCTCCGACACCATTGACTTGCCCTTGATCACGCGGTTGGCGTTGTGACGCTGGATAATGCCCAGGCAAATCTGATTGGCTTCCGCTGGAGTCTCCGCCCAATGCACCTGAATCCCGTTTTCGGTGCATTTCTTTTCCAGTTGCTCCAATAATTTTGGCAACTGGCGCAAGGCTCGTTGCCGAATAGCATCGCCTTGGGTCCGTAATTGCTCAAAAGCAGCCAGGTCGGAAAACAGAGTTCGGCGGCGCATCCCTAACGTATCCATCGCACTGCGAAGATTGCGGCGCAATTGTGGATCGTTCAGAGCCTTGGTGAAGTTTTTGGGAAAATCAATCACAGCAGGATTAGCCATTAATGCGCTCCCGGATGAATTCAGCGATGTGCTGGGCGGGAATAGGACTCTTGCGATATTCCAGCGCCCCGCCAATATGCATCAAGCAGCCGCAATCACCGGATAGCACCCGACTGGCGCCGGTTTGCTCGATGTCCGCCACCTTATCGTTGACCATCGCCGAAGAAAGATCGGCTTGCTTGACCGAGAAGGAACCGCCAAAGCCGCAGCATTCGCGCTCCCGTTGCAATTCGATCAGTTCAACATTTCGCAACTGGCGAAGCAGTGATTTGGAATAGTCAATCACCCGCATCTCGCGCAACGCGCTACAGGAGGAATGCCAGGTGATCTTGATCGGTTGGCCTCGATCTTCGAGTTTGACGTCAAGCACCGTCACCAGAAATTCGGTGAGTTCAATCACGCGACTGGAGAAGCGTTGCGCTTCGGCGGCTTCGGGTTCGTTGGCGAACAGTTTGGGATAGTGGTGCTTCAGCATCCCGCCGCAGGAACCGGAGGGAACGACGATGGGATAATCGTTGGGGAAGGCTTTAAGCTGCTGGCGAGCCACCTTTCGGGCTTCTTCGGGGAAACCGGAATTGTAAGCCGGTTGGCCACAACAACTTTGCCGCTGGGGAAAGAGGACTTCGACGCCTTCGCGCTGAATCAACTCGATGCCGGCCATGCCCGCTAGGGGATAACATAGATCGATCAGACAAGTACCGAAGTAATACACCTTTTGAGGACGAGTGGGCATAGTGATCTACCTGCATCCGGCTTTGGTGGTTTACGCCCCCTGCGCACTGTAGGAACAGAATCCCGTTGAGTCAGCAACGCGGCGGCTTCTTGTTGTGCCGGCTTGACCGGAACCGTATTGAACCGATCTTTGGTAAGCTGGTCTGACCAAATAATAGCAATGGGTTTTGCTGCTTGCAATAGCTTGGTAATGTGGTCAGACCAAAATTTTGCTAACCTCGTTGCGCTGTCAACCATAAACGGCGGCGTGGTATCTTCAAACAATGAATACTGCATAGCACAACGACCGAAATAACGAGGTTTACTGCGTGGGCAGAGTCATGCAATTCGAAACGATTAACCCTCCGAAAGTCGCGGACGCCATCGTCAGCCAAATCGAACAATTAATTTTGGAAGGCGTCCTTAAGCCGGGTGAACGGCTGCCTTCAGAACGGGATCTCGCCCAGGAATTAAGCGTATCCCGCCCTTCACTGCGGGAGGCGATGACCACGCTCAAATCCAGAGGACTGTTACAAAGCCGGCGCGGCGGAGGAAGCTATGTAGTGGACATCATTGCGCCAGCGCTGACGGACCCCTTGATCGCGCTGTTGAAAAATCATCCCAAGGCGATGTTTGACGTGCTTGAATTGCGCCACGCCCTAGAAGAGGTGGCGGCCTACTTCGCCGCGATCCGCGCCACCGAAGCGGATCGGGAAATCCTGCGGTGTCGTTTCACCGCGCTGGAGGAGATTCAGCAAGGCGAACATGAACCGCAATATGACTCGGTGGCGGACGCGAACTTCCATCTCGCCATCGCCGACGCCTCTCACAATGTGGCGCTGATCCATGTGATGCGCGGTCTGTTCAATTTGTTACTGAGTCATATCTGCCGATCGCTGGAGCGGCTCTATACCCGCGAAAGCAGCTATATGATCGTCCACTCCCAACATCAGGCCATCCTGAAAGCGATATTGGATCGCGATCCGGAAGCCGCCCGGCAGGCGGCTCATATTCACTTGGCCTTCGTCGAAACCACCTTGCGCGAACTCGACGAAGAGGCTACCCGGCAGGAGTATTCACAGCGCCGCCTGCATAGCCTGCTGGAAAGCAACGCATCACCTTGACAGCCTCAATTCCCGGTGCTGAAGCGCCGAGATTCGGGCATCGGCAATTGCCAGCCGCTTCGCCGCGGCGCTCAGCGCATTATTGCCCGGTCGCGTCGTTCTCGGGGGGTGATCCCTGCGGACCATCGACCCGCCCAGCGGTTGGAATCTTGGCGCGCACCCGCCGCGCCCGCTCCGCCGGTATGCCCGGCAATGGTCGCTGGAGACGAACGGGCTCAGCTTCAGGGACCGAACCCGCTCTGGCCCGGTGCAGCCAGCCGAGAATGCGGCGCTCCACGGCGTCCTGCCCCGCTGGAGGCAGATCGCGAAAGATCAATACCCCCGCGCCAATCAACAGGGTTAGCCCGCCCAGTAACGAAACCAGCGGCGGCATGAACGCAATCGTCAGCAGCGCCAGCAGCGCAATCACGATCTGCCGGATTTTCATTGGGCGTCCTCTCGATTGGCGGAGTCGCCGCTCAGCGCTGGCCGACGCACCAGAATGACCGTGCAGTTATCGTCTGGCTGGCTGTGCTGCTGTTCAATGGTTTCGGCCAGCTCAGCAAACAGCCGATCAAGCAACGCTTCCAGGGAGCATTGCGGTTGCGCCAGCAACGCCGGCCAACGCTGGATAAACGCCTGCGGATGGCCCAGATGCCAGAGACCATCGCTGGACAACAGGTAAATGCGCTCTGGTTCCAGTGGCAGGAGCCGGCGGTCGCCCAGTCCGCGCAGAAACAGCGGCAGGTTGCCATCATGCAGTTCATACAGTTCCGCATCGATCGCTTCCGCATACAGGCCCGGCGCCCCGAGGGTGCTGCCCAGAATGAAGGCCTGGCTGATCTGGGAATTGGTCTGGACATGAACCTGCTGGACCCATTGCGCGCCATCCAGCAGCCCGAGCAGCGCCAGGTGCGTCGCTGGCACATGATCCACCGTCAGACACTGGGTCTGCTGGGCGTCGATGGCGTAGGCTCGCGAATCGCCGACATGAAAAAGCAGGGCCGGACCATCACAGGGAATTTCCAGAAGAATCAAGGTGCAGCCGGTGTCCAGCCCGGCGGCCTGGAATTGCTGATGAAGCCGCTGGTGCAAGGCGTTCAGGCCATCAGAGATACTGCCGAGATCAGCGGCGGCCGGCAACTCCAGCAAGCCCTCGACAGTTTGTTCGGCGGCTTCCCGACCGTGGCTATGGCCGCCCATGCCATCCAGAACTGCGACCCGCTGGTGGCCGGGCGGCCAGTTGGGCAGTTGCAACCGGGTTTCCTGTTCATTCCGGAGGAAAACCGCCTGTCCCTGACCATCCACGATCAGATAATTGTCTTGATTTTCACGGCGTCCGCGCCCGGTGGGCGAACACTGCGAACGCACCGCAATTTCCAGCGGTGAACCGGAAAATGGCAAAGTCAAGCCAGCAGGATTCTCAATATTCATGGCCTGGTCAACTCATGGGGTGGTAAACAGGCATTGCAACCCGCATAGCGGCGGACGGCAGGCCGGGAAGCAGCAGGGTTAAACTCGCGCCATAGACTGTCAGGGGATGAGTAAAGCCATTTCATTCTTTCTGCTAGACTAATAATGCAGTTTACGGCTGTCATTTCCAACCCATCGTTAAAACTATCCGGCAATCGGGCTTATGGATCTGGAAAAACGTCTCGGAGAACTTGCGGAAGCGTACGCTGCCGGCCAGCTGGACGAGGCCGAACTGGTGCGCCGCCAACAGGAATTACTACAGGCGACGGTGAAAGACTCAACGCCAGCCAGCGCCTTGAGGCAGGCTGCTGGTCCATCGGCCGCCGAGCCCGCAGTGGATGGCGCCAGTTTGGGAACGCTGAACTCCGGCATGGTGATCGGACCTCTCGATCGGCGGTTCCGCCTGTTGCACGATCTGAATGGCAAGCGGCGGATCTGGCTGGCCCGGGCGACTACATCCGCCGCACCGGATGATAACGGCGCGGCCAACGATTTCCGGGCTATCAAGATCTTTCTGCCCGGCGGGCATGGGATGCGAGAACCGGGACGCGATGACCGGGCGCTGCGGGCTGACATGATCGGCTTGCGAACCTATCTGACCAAGGTCAGGGCGCGAGTGGAAATCGCCGCTAAGCTCAATCATCCCCAAATCGCCCGAGTTTACGGCTGGCGTCAGGGAATCGATGGCTGGCTGTTCGCTGAAATGGAATACGTCAATCACCATCATGCCCGCAACCTGGCCCAACTGCTACATCAACAACCGGAGCGGCGCTGGTCCTGGGACGTTGTTCTGGAACGCCTGCGCCCGGTGGCGGCGGCGCTGGATTACGCCAGGATCGAACACCGGCTGGCGCACCAGCATCTCGATGCAGAGACGATCTTCGTCACCGACCAGGGCCAGATCATGGTAGTGGGATTCGGCCTGGCCGCCGAAATCCGCGAACCGCGCAGCATCCTGTTCAGCGCTGGCGGCTTGGCCAACAATGCGATCGTCGAAGGACTGAGCGAGTCCGGCGCAATCGAAGCCGCTTTCCGCCGCGATGTCTTCGCTCTGGCCCTGCTGATCTATCAGGCGCTGGCCGGACGCAGCGCCTATGAAGCCCAGGGCCAGTCCGCCAGCGCGATGCCGCGCCCGCCCGGATTGACCGATGATGGCTGGCGAGTGCTGCGGCGCGGACTTGCTTATCCCAGCGAGTTGTGCCCGACCAACGCCGGACAGTTTCTCGATGACCTTGCGATAGCGCAGCGCCCGACCACAGGCCTCCGGCGTCCCGCCCATCCCTTGCGACTCAAACGCCGGGGGCTGCTGGCGGTCGGGCTGATCCTGACGGTGATCCTGGGCGGCTACTGGCTAGTCAAACCAGACAGCAAGGGGCCTGAACCGCCGACGCCCGATCTCGCCCAGAATGGGCCGCAACCAGGACCCGGAGTAGCCGGTTCGACGGGGGAAAATGTACTCTTTTCGGCGCAACAGGCGGATCGCGAGGCCGATCTACGGGCTTTTGAGGCAGCGCGGCGGGTCGATACCGTAGCCGCCTACCGGCTCTATTTGCAGCGTTGCCCGCGCTGCGACCGTGGTCCGGAGGCGCGGGCCGCCCTGCACCGGCTGGAAAACCAGGAAAAGATCAGTCAGTTCCAGGCGGAATTCGCCACCCTGGCGCAAGCGCTGGAGCAAGGCTACCCGACTCAGGGCGATGACGCGCTGGCCCGATTGAACGCGCTGGCTGAACTGACGCCGGACGATCCCTTCATCACGGCTGGCCGGCGGCGGCTGGCGCTCGGGTGGCTGGCGCGGGCGCGGGCGAGTCTGAACCAGTCTGATGTGGTCAAAGCTCGTAAGTGGTTGAGTAAAGCTCAATCGACGCAACCGGATCTCCCCGAAGTGGCGGCGCTGAGCCAGGCGCTGGATCGCGCTGAAGCCATGGAGCGCATCAAGCAACTCGATGCCGATGCTTTCGCCGCCGTCCAGCGCGTCAACACCCGTCGGGCTTACTGGGCCTATCTCGACCGGTGTGGGACGGATTGTCATTACCGCGCAGCGGCGGAAGCGGGGTTGCTCCGTTTGGCTCCGACCAATCCAGTGCTGCGAGATCGACTCCGTAACGGCGCGCAAGGGCCGGAAATGGTGGTGATCCCGGCGGGCAGCTTTCTGATGGGGTCGCCTCCGCATGAAAAGGGTCGCTACAACGATGAGCAGGCGCATCCGGTGCAAATCGACCAGCCATTCGCCATCGGTAAGTACGAAGTGAGTTTTCAGGAGTATGAGCAGTCCGGGCTGGCTTCGCCCAACGATCAGGGCTGGGGACGCGGCCGCCAGCCGGTGATCAACGTCAGCTGGCAGGATGCGATGGCCTATGCCGAGTGGCTGTCGAAGCAGACCGGCGCCCGCTACCGGTTGCCGACCGAGGCGGAGTGGGAGTATGCGGCGCGCGCCGGAACCACTGCCAGCCGCTACTGGGGGGACGATCCCGATCAGGGCTGCGCCTACGCCAATGCCGCCGATCTGGATGGCAAACAACTGTTCGTCGGTTGGCCCGCAATGAACTGTCACGATGGGCATATCTATGCTGCGCCCGTTGGCAGTTACCGGAACAACGACTTCGGCTTGCACGACATGGCTGGCAACGTGTTGGAGTGGACCTGCTCGTTGTATGACAAGGATTCCCAAACCGCGCCGGTTCAGCAGTGCGAAGCGCCGGCCCCGGAACGCCAGTTCGTGTTGCGCGGCGGCTCCTGGAACGATGAGCCGCGTAATGTCCGTTCTGCGGAGCGGCATCGCAATCAACCCACTTTTCGAGACTATTCCATCGGCTTCCGCCTGGTGCGGGAGTTGCCCTGACCCGTTCGGACCCAGGTTGACGACGGACCGTGCATGAACGCAATCCGGTGGGCGACGGGGTGGCGCGG
>JAJHPN010000448.1 GCA_020890855.1 Candidatus Contendibacter sp.
CTAATTCCGTCACCACACCAGGCCGATAACCTGCCGAGCAATGAGGTTTGGGCTGTGGAATCGCCAAGACGATCTGCAAAGCGATGAGGGCGGGCAGGATCAACGCAATCACGAACCAGACGCGCAGAGCCATGAACGAAACTCCTTTTTTGGGGTGAAGCCGGAATTATAGGCAGGCTCCCCCCACTGTGCGTTCCTTGCTAGACTGCTTGAGCGCAGCGGCAGTCGGTCAGGAGCAAGATGTAACCTCCTTCCAGTCGGTTTACCTTGGCCGGGTTCCACCCAGCACCCCTACGCGCCGCACTGCGTTTGGCGCTGCGCGTTCCGCTGCGCTTCACTTGCAAAAAAGCAGGTATCGCCCATGACCGCCGACCGACCGCCCCCACGCCGCCGAGGGCCACCGCCATTCAAAGCCGAGCAGTTGCGCGCGCAACGCCTGAGCGTTTTCATGACGCCGGTTGAACGGGCCGAGATCGAGAAACGCGCCGCCGCCGTTCACTTACGGCCCGCCGCTTATTTGCGGGAAGCGGCTTTATCGCGGTTGCCCCCCTCTATCCCGGAATTGAATAAAACGGCGTGGGTTGAGTTGAGCCGAATCGGCGGCAACCTCAATCAAATCGCGCATCAACTCAATGCGGGCGATTCGTTGCCGATTGCGGAAATTCAACAGGCGCTTGGCGAATTACGCCGCGCCTTGATTGGCGTGCAGTTGATCGATTAACTCGATTCTCTATGGTCCCTAAGATCAGCCGAGGCCAGGGATTCCGAGGCGCGCTGAATTACATCCTGGACGAAGGGCGCAAAGCGACCGGCGAGAAAAAGCCGGAGCTGGTCGCCGGGAACCTGGATGGCCGCGACGCCCGAACCTTGGCCGCCGAATTGGCGACGATCCGGGCGTTGCGCCCGGACGTGGCCCGCCCGGTCTGGCACTGTTCGCTGTCCTTGCCGGCAGGGGAACGCTTGACCCCGGCGCAGTGGCAGGCCGTGGTGGGCGACTATCTTCAAGAGATGGGCTTTAGCGACAAAACGCCGTTCGTCGCCGTGCGCCACCAGGACACCGCCCATGACCATGTGCATCTGGTGGCGAGTCGGATCGATCTGGATGGCCGCGTGTGGCACGGGAAATGGGAAGCCCGCCGAGCCATTGAGGCGTGCAAGAGGCTGGAACGGCGGCACGGGTTGCAACTGACGCCCGGACTCGGTGACGCCCGCGCCGAGCGCAAGGCTCCGACGAGTGCGGAAACCCGCCGCGCCGAGCGGACGGGAACGAACGCCCCACGCGCCCGGTTACAGACGTTGATCGATGCGGCCCTGCATGACCGGCCCGACCTGGAGACGTTCGCCGCCCGCTTGACCACGCAGGGGGTGGAGGTGCGGGCGAACGTGGCCCGCACCGGACGGATGAACGGCTTTAGCTTTGCCCTGGACGGCGTGGCCTTCAAGGGCAGCGATTTAGGCAAGTCCTATAGTTGGCAGGGTTTACAGGCGCGCGGTCTAAGCGCCGCCCGCGCCCCCGAACAGGCCGCCGCGCCCGGCCCCGCGCAGAGCGAGACCATGCACAGCCGCGATATTGATTCAGACCGAACCGCCAAGGCCGCCGCGCCCGAGGCCCCGGTGGCCGACCGCGTCGGCGAGCAGAAAGCCACGCCGACCCCGGACCCCAGCCCCGCGCGCGCCCAGCCCGCCAACGACAACCGGCCCGCTGTTCCGCCCCGGCCCCCGACCGTGGCCGAACGGACGCAGCACTACCGCGCCCCCGGTCGTTACGACGCCCTCAAGCGCCCGG
>JAJHPN010000013.1 GCA_020890855.1 Candidatus Contendibacter sp.
GCGCGGAATTTTTCCCAATGCCCGGAACGTTCCCACAGGCTGCGATCCACGATCTGCGGCGTATGAATTTCCTGATAGCCGCGTTCGCGCAACATTTGGCGGATGTAATTCTGCACCTCAATGTAAATCCGCCAGCCCCGGTCGTGCCAGAACACCATGCCCGGCGCTTCTTCCTGAAGGTGGAACAAGTCGAGCGCCTTGCCGACCCGGCGATGATCACGCTTTTCAGCTTCTTCCAACCGGTGCAGATAAGCTTTCAGCGCCTTCTGATCCAGCCAGGCGGTGCCGTAAATGCGCTGCAACATGGCGTTGCGGGAATCACCGCGCCAGTACGCGCCGGCCACTTTCATCAACCTGAAGGCTTTGAGCTTGCCGGTCGAGGGGACGTGCGGGCCGCGACAGAGATCGATGAAGTCATCCTGGCGATACAGGGACAGCGCCTGATCCGCTGGAATGTCGGCGATGATCTGCGCCTTGTACTCCTCGCCAAGGCTGCGGAAAAACGCTATCGCTTCATCTCGCGCCATGACCGAGCGGCTGATCGGAATATCGCGCCCGGCCAGTTCCTCCATCCGCGCCTGAATCCGGGTCAGATCGTCGGGCGTAAAGGGCCGTTCAAAGGCGAAGTCGTAATAAAAGCCGTTTTCAATCACCGGACCAATGGTGACTTGAGCGGTCGGATAAAGCTGTTTGACGGCATGAGCCAGCAAGTGAGCGCTGGAATGGCGGATGATCTCCAGCCCTTCCGGGTCGCGTTCGGTGATGAGAGCCAGCGTCACGTCCTCGGCGATCAGGTGCGAGGTATCCACCAAACGGCCATCCACCTTGCCAGCCAGCGCGGCCTTGGCCAGACCGGGGCCAATCGCCGCCGCTACTTCGCGGACACTGACCGGGTTTTCAAACACACGCTGGCTGCCATCGGGGAGGGTGATGATCGGCATTACGGCAATTCTCTGGATTCTCGAGTTCGATGCATCAAGTGAAAATTAAAGGGCGGGCCGTCAACCTGTTGGAAGGAAGGCCCGCCCTTGCAAGTTTGTTTGCCGATTATGGAGATGGGCAAGGATGCGAATCTTCGCACGGGAGCGCCAATACAGGCAAGGCTAATCCCTGTTTCGCATCGGATCGCCCTCTGGTTCGGCTACTCACCGCCCGCTACCCGCAATTCGGCCGACCGGGCGTGCGCGGTTAGCCCCTCGCCCCGCGCCAGCACCGAAGCGGTGCGACCCAAAGTCGCCGCGCCGGCTGGCGAGCAGTGAATCAGGCTGGTGCGCTTCTGGAAATCGTAGACCCCCAGCGGTGAAGAAAACCGGGCGGTGCGCGAAGTCGGCAGCACATGGTTTGGGCCGGCGCAATAATCGCCCAGTGCCTCGGCGGTATAACGGCCCATGAAAATTGCCCCGGCGTGACGAATCAACGGCAATAAATCCTCCGGGTGCTCCACCGATAATTCCAGATGTTCCGGGGCGATGAAGTTGACTACCTGCGCCGCCTCCACCAGATCCCGCACCTGAATCAGCGCCGCCCGCCGGTTTAGCGACGCCGCAATGATCTCGCGCCGCGCCATATCCGGCAGCAACCGGGTAACGGCGTCCTGAACCCGTTCCAGAAACGCTGCATCCGGACTCATCAGAATCGGTTGGGCATCTTCGTCATGCTCGGCTTGGGAGAACAAATCCATTGCGATCCAGTCCGGGTCAGTCAAACCGTCGCAGACCACCAGGATTTCCGATGGCCCGGCAATCATGTCGATGCCAACCGTGCCGAATACTTGCCGTTTGGCGGC
>JAJHPN010000334.1 GCA_020890855.1 Candidatus Contendibacter sp.
TCAGTACCGGCCGAGGCGTAGCGGTAACGGTGATTGACACCGGTGCCGATACAGAACATCCCGATCTGCGCGGCAAGGGGATTCAGACGACTAATTTTGTGGAAGGCGGCGAACCATCTTTCCCGCTTGACCGGCATGGGACAGCGGTAGCGGGGGTGATTGGCGCGCGCGCCGATGGGGTTGGCCTGGAGGGAGTGGCCCCCGATGCGACCCTTAGCGTGGTCAAAGCCTGCTGGTATTCGGATCCCGCCAGCGCCAAGGCGCTGTGCAGCAGTTGGACGCTGGCCAAGGCGGCGGATTTCGCCATCAATAACGGCGCCAAGGTGATCAACCTCAGCCTGAACGGGCGTCCTGATGATCTGTTGGCTCGGTTGTTGGCCGCCGCGCACCGTCGGGGCATCGTCCTGGTGGCCGCCGCCGCCGAAGACCGCGACAATCCCGGTTTTCCCGCTGCGCTGGACACCGTCATTCCGGTGATCTCCTGCGACGTGAACAGTGCTGTATCGTCGCCGCGCTGGCGGAGCGCCGCCTTCGTCGCGGTCGCGCCGGGTCAGGACATCGTTGCTCCCGCTCCCCAGGGTCGCTACGCTTTGCTCTCCGGCAGCTCGCTGGCCGCTGCTCACGTCACCGGAGTCGCGGCGTTGCTGCTCCAGCATCAGCCCGGTCTTTCCCCTGACCAAGTCAAGACCTTGCTGCAAGCTTCGGCTCGGCCCGCGCCTGCGGCTCGACCTGAACTGGGTATTGTAGACGCCTGCGCGGCGCTGAACCTCGCCGCACCGGAACTGACCTGCCCTTGACCCATCATTTTCCAGCGCCGGCCTCTTGTCCAGTGAACGGCCGAAGTTCAATCCAGCGGTGCAATGATTCCCACCCGGAACCCGAACCGAAGCTCGAAGTAACCGAACATCAGTTCGGGCAAATCCTCGGTTGTGGCGTGGCCTGCTGCGGGGAGTACCCGGCGGGTGTGAAGGCCGCCGTCCAGTAGGATCCCGGGGTGCGGGCCTTGCTGACTTTTCGCGGCGCAATAACAGTAATTGGCGTCGCCGGCAAACGACCGACACCGTAGAGTACGGGTCAAGACACACAACGGCAGGGCTTCCATCGTGATCACTTCATTATCGGCCAGCTTCAGGGCAAAGCCCCGTTGACGCAAACGTTGATCCCAGATCAACTCACGGAGGTTGGCTGCTATCCAGCAAAACGCGGTGATGATAAAGTCCTCCAGCGGCATGGCGGCAATCCCCGTGAGGGTTGAGATGGTTGGTTCCTCTCAGCCTAGCTCACACCGCTCTGCCACACCCACCGCTCATCCGTTATCAAAAAAGTCGAACATCGCGTTATCAATACTTCAGGCAGTTTTGGCGATCACCATCGACAGGTTAGCCTTCATCGGCTGGTTAAAGCGATATAACCGATTGCGGGCATAGAGGAGCGCTCATGATTGAGAGCAACGCATCGTTTGGACCGATTGAATTCGGCTACTATCCGATTGGTTCAGGCAGTGACTGGTTTACCAAATGGATGCCCGGTTATCCAGCGCCCCGCCAAGGCTACAAAATCCACATTTCGGCCTGCGCTGAGGATGCTGAGATTGTGGTCCGCAGTGTGCTGCCTCTTTTGCGCAGTTTGCGAGTCGCCCACAAGGTGGTCAGGAATTTGGATCGCTACCGGCAACAGATCGCCACACCGCAGCGGGGCAAACTCATTACGGTCTACACCAAAGACGCTTCCCACGCACAACAGGTATTGAACGCGATCAACCCTGAACTTCAGCAACTCCGACA
>JAJHPN010000185.1 GCA_020890855.1 Candidatus Contendibacter sp.
ACATCGGTTCAATGTCCCAGCGACTGGCGTAATCCCGCATGGTCGCCCGATTCGGCAGGTCATTCATCGCGATGATCCATGGTTCCGGGTGTCCGGCCTCATGCAGAATCTCCAGGTTCATCGGCACACTCTGGTTGAACAAGCGCACCTTCGGTAGATAGCGCTCGGTATCACCGGCGGCGAGTTCCCCGGTGGTCACGATGTCCCCAAACCCCGGATCGACGTTCAGATTTCCTTTCAACCACAACCGGTCATGCCAATTCGGCTGCGTGTGCAGCCACTCGAACCAACCCACCAAGGGATAAAAGCGATCCGCCGAGAGCAGCACCTCGGCACTGGCCGTTAGCCGCGCCCAAACCGGTTCTAACACGACGTTCTGGACCGTAAAGCCGAGATTGGCAAGGCCGGTTTCCTCGGCGCTGGACAGCAACGGATTCTTTAACCGGCGCCGCAGCCACTGCGCGCGCATGTCCTGCCGTTCCGTGTCCAACGGTAGGCGATTCGCCAGTTCCACCGTATGGGGGTCTGTGCTTCGAGCACCGCCCCACCGCCAAGGCGACCTTCGTCAACACTGTGAACCGCGGATAAACCGGACCGAAGGTAGAGCGGACCGCGAATCGAAGGAAGCGCCCGAAAAATCATTCGGGCTTCAGGATTACCCCAGCGCGACCCACTGCCCATATTTCGATATCGGTCGCGCCGCCGGCCCGCAACACCCGGGCGCATTCCCTGACGGTGCTGCCGGTCGTCATCACGTCATCAATCAACGCGACCCGGACGCCGGGCAGCGGATGGCCGATGGCGAAGGCTCCAAGCGGATTAAGCTGGCGGCGGCGGGCGTCCAGCTCGGTTTGCCGGGCGGTGTGGCGCACCCGCTGCAAGCCATTGGCCAGCACCGGTCTCCGTAGAAAGCGGGCCGCGGGCCGGGCCAGTTCCAGCGCCTGGTTGAAGCCGCGTTCGCGCAGCCGGAGCGGATGCAGCGGCACCGGGACGATGCAATCGGGCAACGGAGCGTTGCGTTCGGCCAGGGCGGCGGCGAACAGCTCGCTGAGCAGTCGGGCGTGGCTCAACCGTCCCGCGAACTTGAGGCCGCAAATCAGGAAGTCCAGCGGTGGTTCATAGCGGAACGGGGCAAAGACGCGATCAAAACTGCGGGGTTGTAACCGGCAATCGTCGCACGTTCCGGTTTGACCGGCCGCCAGGGGCAGAGCACAGCCCGGGCAGGCGGCGGCGTTGCGCGGCAAGGCGGCGGCGCAGCCGGCGCACAGGTCACGCCCCATTGCGCCGGCGGCGCCGCACAACAGGCAGATTGGGGGTAGCAGAAGGCGCTGGAACCGCGCCCGCCAGGCCGCCGCGTTCACGACCGCCATACCTGGATTGACAGCGCAGGGAGGCTTGCTGAATATGCCCGGCAATCCCGGTTTCCATGGTTTTCCCTATCCTCAGGATGGTTCATTATGATCACTCTGCAACAAAACGAAGATACGGTCATTGGCAAGATCGCGCGCGGATCGTCGGCCCGGCGGGCGGCGGCGCTGATGAATTATGGCAATCTGATCGCGATCCTGTTGCCGTTTCCACTCCTGATTTTCTGGTTTGGCGCATCAATGCTGGTGTATGCGTTGAATCGTCATCATCCCGATCCGAAAGTGGGTCATTACACGCAACAGGCGGCTTACCGTTTTTATGGAATCACCGGTTTTTTCATTGTGATCGCCACCTTTATCCCTGGCGGCGGCTGGAAGTGGCATTTACTGGCCTGGGTGCTGGCGATGCTGA
>JAJHPN010000123.1 GCA_020890855.1 Candidatus Contendibacter sp.
TATACCGCCCGCCATCACACCTTTTTCGAGATGCTCGGTAATTTCAGCTTCGGCGATTACTTCAAGGCCGACGCGATTCGCTTTGGCTGGGAGTTCCTGACCGGGGTATTGAAACTGCCGGCGGACAAGCTGTGGGTCACGGTCTACGCGACCGACGACGAGGCGTATCAGGTCTGGGCGGACGAAATCAAAGTCCCCCGCGAGCGCATCGCCCGAATTGGCGACAAGCCCGGTGGCAAGCCTTATGAAAGCGACAACTTCTGGGCGATGGGCGATACCGGCCCATGCGGCCCCTGTTCGGAAATCTTCTACGACCACGGCCCGGAGATCGCCGGCGGCCCGCCCGGCACCCCGGATGAGGATGGCGACCGCTATATCGAAATCTGGAATCTGGTGTTCATGCAGTTCGACCGCAGCGCCGACGGGGTGCTGACCCCGTTGCCAAAACCGTCGGTGGATACCGGCATGGGGCTGGAGCGGCTGGCGGCGGTGATGCAGGGCGTCCACAGCAACTATGAAATTGACCTGTTCCAGAATCTGATCAAAGCCGCTGCCGCCGCGACCGGCGCAACCGACCTGCATTCCAGTTCGTTGCGCGTCATCGCCGATCACATCCGCGCCGCCGCCTTCCTGATTACCGACGGCGTGTTGCCTTCCAACGAAGGGCGCGGCTATGTGCTGCGGCGGATCCTGCGGCGGGCCATTCGCCACGGTTACAAGCTCGGCGCGGAAGGCAGCTTCTTTCACACGCTGGTCGCGCCACTGGCGGCGGAAATGGGCGACGCCTACCCGGAACTGGCCGCCACCGCCGCTCAAACCGCTCGCGTTATTCAGCAGGAAGAAGAACGGTTTGCCGAAACCCTCGCCCACGGGATGAAACTGCTGGAAGACAGCATTGCCCAACTCGCCAGCGAGACGATTCCCGGCGAGACCGTGTTCAAGCTCTATGATACTTACGGCTTCCCGGTCGATCTCACCGCTGACATTGCCCGCGAACGGGGTTTGCAGGTGGATCACGCCGGTTTTGAGCGGGAAATGGCGGCGCAACGGGATCGTGCTCGCGCTCATAGTCAATTTGGATCGCGCCAGACCACCGATCTGGGCATCGCCGGTTGCACCGAATTCCACGGCTATGACCGGCTGGAAGAAGAAGCGACGGTGATCGCCTTGTTCGGCAACGGCCAGGCGGTCGAGATGCTAAATCCTGGTGATGACGGTATCGTGGTGCTGGATCATACTCCGTTCTACGCCGAATCCGGCGGTCAGGTCGGCGATAGCGGTTGGCTGCGGGCAGACGATCTGGAGTTTGAGGTTCGTGATACCCAGAAGCAAAACGGCGGTGTTTACATTCATATTGGCACTGTGAAACAAGGGCAGTTGCGGTGCGGCCAAACCGTGCTGGCGCAGGTCAACGGCGCAGCCCGGCAAGCCACCGCGCTGCATCATTCCGCCACGCATCTACTTCATGCCGCGTTGCGCCAAATTCTCGGAACCCATGTCGGGCAGAAAGGCTCGCTGGTCGATCCGCAACGGTTGCGCTTCGATTTCTCCCATTTCGAGCCGATCAGCCCCGAACAACTGGAAGCCATTGAACGGCTGGTCAACGCCCAGATTCGCGGCAACGTCGCGGTGGAAACCACGATCATGGCCCCGGAGCAGGCGATTGCCGCCGGCGCAATGGCCTTGTTCGGCGAGAAGTACGGCGATCAGGTCCGGGTGCTGCGCATGGGCGACTTTTCCACCGAACTGTGCGGCGGCACCCACGTTCAGCGGGT
>JAJHPN010000056.1 GCA_020890855.1 Candidatus Contendibacter sp.
ATAACCTGGTGCTGGTGTTCGGGTTGGTGTTTCTGGTGGTCGGATTATCGTTCAAGCTGGGCGCGGTGCCATTCCACATGTGGCTGCCGGATGTTTATCAGGGCGCTCCGACTTCCGTGACTTTATTCATCGGCTCGGCTCCCAAACTGGCGGCTTTTGCGCTGGTGATGCGGGTTCTGGTTGAGGGTCTTGGCGCCTTGCAGGGTGATTGGCAGCAGATGTTGATTATTCTGGCGGCGCTGTCGATGGCGACTGGCAACCTGATCGCCATCGCCCAGAGCAATATCAAGCGGATGCTGGCCTATTCGACCATTTCTCATATCGGTTTCATGCTGCTGGGCATTCTGGCAGGCACTCCAGATGGCTACGCAGCAGCGATGTTCTACGTGATTGTTTATGTCCTGATGGCGGTCGGTGCGTTCGGCGTGATCATTCTGTTGAGCCGGACCGGGTTTGAAGCGGAGAATATTGATGATTTCAAGGGACTGAATGATCGGAATCCGTGGCTAGCTTTTGTGATGATGATGATCATGATGTCAATGGCTGGCGTCCCGTTTTTGGCGGGTTTCTACGCCAAGTGGATGGTGCTGCAAGCAGTCGTCAATACCGGTTTGGTCTGGCTCGCGATTTTCGGTGTAGTGTTCTCAGTGATTGGCGCGTTCTACTATCTGCGGGTCGTCAAGTGCATTTATTTTGACAAGCCTGAACAGAGCCATCCGATTGAAATGAGCCTGGATACTGAAATTGTCATTAGCGTCAATGGCCTGTTGCTGGTGGTCATTGGTTTGTATCCAACTGCGCTGATGACTTGGTGCGCTACGGCATTGCTGAATTAAGTCAGCAGACATGCCCCAGGGAATCATTATTGGATTGTGGCTGGGGCTGGCGATACTCGCCGCCAATCTTCCTTGGTTGAGTGAACGGTGGTTATTGGTCATTGCCTGCAATGGGCGATCAAAACCTTTCTGGTTGCGGCTGATGGAATGCGGATTGCTGTACGGGCTGGTTTTGGGGATGGGGTTTGGGTTTGAGTATAAAGCGACGGGCGCGGTACATGCCCAGGACTGGGAATTTTATACGGTAACGCTGTGCCTGTTTGCCGTTAGCGCCTTGCCCGGATTCATCTATCGTTACCAATTACGGCGCTTGCTTGAACAAGCGGGTCGCTAGCTTTTTCCAGGATTCATGGCGCAAGGGTGGTCGGAAAGCGAATTTCTGATCATCCTTTTGGTTTTTAATATGATTCCCATGATTCCCCTTATTCCACTGTTGGGCGCGTTGTCGCCGCTACTGGCCGGCCGGTGCGGGCGTAATGCCTGCGCTTGGGCGACTGCAGCGGTGGCGACGGCGAGTCTGATTTTGCTGCTGTGGTTGTCGCCTCCGATTTTCGATGGTGTGGTGTTGCAGGCTGGTTGGCGATGGTTGCCGGAACTGGGTTTAAATTTTACTTTCCGGTTGGACGGACTGGCGTTGCTGTTCGGGTTATTGATTACCGGAATTGGCCTGCTGGTCATACTCTACGCCCGCTACTATCTCTCCGAACGTGATGATCTGGGGCGTTTCTATGCGTTGCTGCTGCTGTTCATGGGCGCAATGCTGGGCGTAGTGCTGGCCGATAACCTGCTCTTGCTGCTGACTTTCTGGGAATTGACCAGCCTCAGTTCCCTTTTGTTGATTGGCTACTGGCGTTCCCGCGCCGATGCTCGTCAGGGAGCGCGAATGGCGCTGACTGTGACGGCGGTGGGTGGGTTGGCGTTGCTGGCCGGGTTTCTGTTGCTGGGTCATATCGCCGGCAGTTTTGAGTTGTCGGCGGTGCTGGCGGCAGGTGAAACCGTCAAAAATCATCCCTGGTATCCACTCACGCTGGTTTTGATCCTGCTTGGCGCATTCACGAAGTCAGCGCAATTTCCTTTCCACTTCTGGCTGCCGCACGCAATGGCGGCGCCCACGCCAGTCAGCGCCTATCTCCATTCGGCTACCATGGTCAAAGCGGGCGTCTTTTTATTGGCGCGGTTATTCCCGGTGTTGGCCGATACCGATTTATGGTTCTATCTGGTCGGGGTAACAGGACTTTTTACTTTGTTGTTTGCTGCTTATGCCGCGCTGTTTCAGCACGATCTGAAGGGCTTGCTGGCCTATTCCACGATCAGCCATCTCGGTTTAATCACCCTGCTGTTGGGTTTGGGAACACCGTTGACAGCGGTGGCCGGGGTATTTCACATCATTAATCATGCGGTTTTCAAAGCCTCGCTGTTCATGGCGGCGGGAATTATTGACCATGAAACCGGCTGTCGGGATATGCGGCAACTCAATGGCTTGTTTAAGTACATGCCGTGGACTGCCACCTTGGCGATGACCGCAGCGGCGGCTATGGCGGGCGTTCCATTGCTCAATGGTTTTCTCAGCAAGGAAATGTTTTTCGCCCAAACTGTTCATTTGACCACGATGGGCGATATCAGCTGGTTATGGCCAATTCTGGCGACGGTAGCGGGAATCTTTTCGGTCGCCTACTCCGCCCGTTTTATCCATGACGTATTTTTCAATGGCGATCCCATCAACCTGCCGCGATTGCCGCATGAACCACCACCCTATCTGCGGGCGCCAGTGGAAATTTTGGTGGCGATTTGTCTGCTGGTCGGCATTGCGCCAGTCTATACGGTCGCGCCACTACTGGCGGCGGCGGCGACGAGCGTGGTGGGCGAGCCATTGCCGTCCTACAGTCTTGCGCTCTGGCATGGTTTCAATCTGCCGTTGCTGATGAGCGGATTGGCGCTGAGCGGTGGGGCAGCGATGTATTGGCAACGCCGCTGGTTGTTCCTGTTAGGCGATCGTTATCCACCGCTGGACGGAAAGTTTCTGTTTGAATACAACCTGAATTTGGGGATCGGTGTTGCTCGCCGCCTGACCACTATCCTGGAAAACGGTTCGCTGCAACATTATCTATCGCTATTGATGGTGACTGCTGTCGTGGTGGGTATCGCGGGAATGTGGCAAGGCGATTTGTTGACCGACCATCAACCGTTCCAATCGGTAGACCCATTAAGCCTGCTGGCTGTATTGCTGCTGGTTCTGACCGCATGGCTGACGGTCTTTTGGCAACGTCAGCGTCTGGTTGCAGTCACCATGCTCGGCGGTGTTGGTCTGATGGTGGCGCTGATGTTTGTCCGCTTTTCTGCGCCAGATTTGGCGTTGACCCAACTGGCGGTGGAAGTCGTAACCACTGTGCTGTTGTTGCTGGCCCTGCGCTATCTGCCGCCGGAGACGTCATTGGAATCAACGTTGCGCCGGCGCTTTCGCGATGCGGGTCTGGCGATCCTGGCCGGGATCGGTGTTGCCGCGCTGACTTGGGGCATCCTGATCCGCCCTTCGCAGCCTGAACTGGCGGAGTATTTTCTGGCGACCAGCCTGCTGGGTGGTGGCGGCGCCAATGTGGTCAATGTGATCCTGGTAGATTTTCGCGGCTTCGATACCTTGGGCGAAGCGACCGTCCTGGGGATTGCCGCGCTGGGGATTGTGGCCCTGCTATCCAGCGGTTTGCCTTCGCCGACCACGCTTTCCCCATTCACGGCTTGCCCTGAAATGCGCTGGCCGTTGCTGCTGCGAATAGGCGCACGACCGCTGCTGGGGTTGACGCTGCTATTGGCGGCATACCTTTTCCTGCGCGGCCACAACCTGCCGGGTGGCGGTTTTATCGCCGGACTGGTGACCGCGCTGGCGCTGGCGACCCAATATCTGGCCGGGGATCACCACTGGACGACCGCACGCTTGGCGCTCAATCAGCAACGGCTGATCGCGAGTGGTCTGGCGCTGATCGCCGCAACCGGCCTTATCAGTGGTTTGTTTGGCTACCCGTTTCTGACTTCGACTTTTGCTCATGTCAGCCTCCCGATCCTCGGCGACTTCGAGATCGCCAGCGCCATGGCTTTTGATCTGGGCGTTTATCTGATCGTGGTGGGAACGGTCATGGCGATGTTGCTGGCATTGGGCCGACCGGAAGCGGCGGAGATTGAATGGAAGTCATGATCGCTGGAGTGATTGGCCTGCTGACGGCTTGCGGCGTCTATCTGCTGTTGCGGAGCCGCACCTTTAGCGTGGTGCTGGGACTGGCGTTACTGTCCTATGCGGTCAACCTGTTCCTGCTGGCGATGGGCCGGCTGGTGACCCATCGCCCGCCGATTCTGGAGCCTGGCCGAACCGCCTATGTTGATCCAACGCCGCAAGCCTTGGTGTTGACCGCCATTGTCATCGGCTTTGCCATGACGGCCTTTCTGATTGCGCTGGCTTTGCGGGCGCGGCGGGAGACAGGCAGCGATCAGGTGGATGGAATTAAGACGGTTGATAGCGCCACTCCGCTTTGAGTCATCGTAATGGTCAATTCAGGTGAGCCATGTCCAAACAGCATCCGATAGTCGCTATTACCGGTTCGTCCGGGGCTGGCACCTCCACAGTTCGGATTGCGATGGAACATGTGTTCCGGCGCGATGGCATCAATGCGGTGGTGGTGGAGGGCGACAGTTTTCACCGTTACGACCGGGCCGAGATGCAACGGCAGGTCGAGCAGGCCAATCGGGAAAGTCGTCCACTCAGCCACTTCGGCGCGGAGGGCAATCTGTTTGACCGGCTGGAGGCGCTGTTCATGGAGTACAGCGAGCGGGGTGCGGGACTGCGGCGCTATTACCTGCATGATCCGGAGGAAGCCAAACCTTACGGACAGGCTCCAGGGACCTTTACGCCCTGGGTGCAGTTGCCGGCCGGAACCCACCTGCTGTTTTACGAGGGGTTGCATGGCGGAGTCGTGACCGACAAGGTCAATGTCGCCCGCTATGTTGATCTGTTGCTCGGGGTGGTGCCAATCGTCAATCTGGAATGGATCCAGAAGGTTCATCGTGATACCGCCGAACGCGGCTATAGCGCCGAAGCTGTGACGGATACAATTTTACGCAGGATGTACGATTACACCCATTACATCGTCCCGCAGTTTTCGCGCACCGACATCAACTTCCAGCGGGTGCCGACCGTGGACACCTCCAACCCGTTCGCCGCCCGAGACATTCCTACTCTCGATGAAAGTTTCGTGGTCATCCGCTTCCGTGAACCGCGCAAGACCCAACCGGATTTTCCCTATCTGCTGCGGATGATCCACGACTCGTTCATGTCGCGCCGCAACACCATTGTCGTGCCGGGCGGCAAGATGGGTTTCGCCATGGAAATCATCCTGCAACCGCTGATTGATCAACTGATTCGCCGGGAATTTTAAGCGCGCCATGAGCCTCAAGCCGAACGGCGGCGTGGCGCGGGAATGGTGATGATGGCGAGACCAGCCAAGGTCAATAGCCCGCCCAGCAGCAGCTTCCAGGTCAGCATATCACCCCATAGCCATACCCCGAACGCGATCGCCAGCACCGGCGACAGGAGCATGAGCGGCGTGGTCACGCCGACCGGATAGCGGCCTAGCAGGTAATAGACGATGCCGTGACCGACCAGCGATGCGCCAATCGCCGAATAAAGCGGCGCGGCCAGTTCCAGCCAGGTCGCCGTTTGCAAGGCTTGCCACTGATCCCGCTCAAACAGCAGTGACAGCAGCGCGAGAGTTGGCGTGGCGCAGACCGCGATCCAGCCTTGCAGCACGAACACACTCACCCCGCGCAATTGCCGCATCTGAATCGTGGCGACCGCCATGGCCAATGCTCCAGCCGTGATCAGCAGCAAGGCGTCAAGATGGTGAAAGACGATCGGATCAAAACCAATCGCCAGCACCCCCGTGAAGGCCGAAGCAATGCCGAGCCAATGCCGCCGGCTCAGTTTTTCGCCCAGCAGAACCAGCGCCAGCAGGGCCGAAAACGGGACGTAGAGCTGGGCGGCGATGGCGACCGAGCTAATGTCGCCGCTGGCTTCCAGCCCGGCGAAAATGAAGCCGAAGTGCAGCACCCCCTGCACCAGGCCGATGCGGAAAATGCCGCCCATTCGGCCTGGAATCCAGCGCAATAACGGCAGCAGGGCCAGTAGCAACAGGCCAAAGCGCAACGCGGTGAACAGGAAGGGCTGGAAGTGTTCGACCCCCGCCTTACCCGCCACAAAGTTGAAAGCCCAGACCGCGTTGGCCAGCAGCGCCAGCAGCAGATCGATGGGTTTCATGGGGGCGGATTGAAAAACCCCTCGCCCGCCAGCGAGGAAGGGACCGGAATGAAAGTGATTTTCAACGCGCCGATCTTGCCAGTGCGCTGTTCAACCTTCTTCCCGTTGCCGCCAGGTCTGCAAGGCGCGGAGAAACCGCTCATCAAGCGCCACTGCTGCGGTTTCTGGCAGCGCTCCGTTCACGAACCACTGCTCCTGCAACTGCTGGGCATCGTAGAGCGCATCACTCTTTACCGTCGCGCCGCCGGCCAGCGATGCCGATAGCCGGGCGACCTGATAGGTCATCCGCAGTTGCGCCTGATCGGGGGGCGATTCCATCCCGGCAACGATTTCCATGCACACGCACCAGGTCTGCTTGCGCGGCAGGTTCTGTTCCAGCGTTTCCCGCAAGGTCCGTGCTTGCTCGGGATCGTGCAGCGCTTGGCAAACCGTAGCGAAGCGCCGCTGGATCGGCTCCAGCAACGGTCCCGGTAATGTCGGCAGGTTGGCCCAGGTCTGTTGAATGGCGGCGATCCTGGCGTCATCAGCCGGTTTCGCCAGCAACGCCTCAAGATCAGCGCATAACCCGGCCCGTTCCCGCAGGTTGTGAAAGGTTTCCTGAGCGCCAATCCGGCGCAGCGTACGTTCATGCTGGGCGAATTGTTCGATGGCGGTTTCAAAGCGCTGGCTGATCGCCCGCTGTTCAGTCTTGGGCACCGGGCCAATGTCATCCCACTCGCGCTGGATGGCGTGCACGCGCATCTGGGCTTGCGCCAGTTGTCCTTGATCGCCGCCAGCCAGCGTTTCGAGGTCCGCACACAAAGCCTGCTTCTGCTCCAGATTGGCTTGCCGTTCACCATCAGCGGCCTGTTGCTCATTCTGTCGGCGGGCGAATACTGCATCGCAGGCGGCGCGGAACGCTTTCCACAACGCCTGTTCCTGACGGGGCGGCGCCTGAACCGTTGGATGCCATTCCGCCTGGGCGCGTTTGGCGATTTCAATGGCCGTTCGCAGGTCGGAGCCGTCCGCCAGCGCCTGAACCTGCTGGA
>JAJHPN010000234.1 GCA_020890855.1 Candidatus Contendibacter sp.
TTCCTGCCGCTGGCTTGCAACGGGTCGCCGCCTACGTCGGGCAGGTGGTCGCCTATGACAGTATTGAAAAAATGGAGCGGTTCATGCGGACGATCGCCGCCCCCTTCGGCAAGCTGACGGATGAACAGTGGCGGCACATGACCGTTCACAGTTCCCGGCAACTGGAAGATGGCCGCTACGCGATGGCCTACGATCCGGGTATTGCGGAAAACTTCAAGACGCTGGATTTGAAGGATATCGACCTGTGGCCGATCTGGGACACGATCCCCTGCCGGACGCTGGTGCTGCGCGGCGAGTATTCCGATGTGCTGGATCATGCCGACGCCATCGCCATGACCGAGCGCGGTCCCAAAGCCAGATTGATTGAATTTCGCGGCATGGGCCACGCCCCGGCGCTGATGGCGGATGACCAAATTGCCGTCGTGCGCGACTGGCTGCTGGCGGACTAAACAATGCGGCTCCACATTGCCGGTAACGTGGCGCTGAGGATTGCCGGCAGCGCCCGCCGGATGCGGCGGATCAAAGCAGCGGTCAGGTTAGATTCGTTTTGATCTTGGCTCCGGCATCGACCGTCCCGACCTTGGCTCCGGCATCGACCGTCCCGACCTTGGCTCCGGCATCGACCGGCGCGAGGTTGGTTCCGCCGCCGCGCCGGATCCAGATTGCGGCGAGCGTCCGTGATTGAGTTTGCGAAATAGCTCGTTATGGGCGCGGTGGCGGGCCCGAAGCTGCTGTACAACAATGCCGGAGCCGATGAGCACCACGCTACAGAGTTTGCCCCAGCCGCTTTCCAGGCTGATTGCGCCAAACAGTCCTATCAGCATGTAGATATAAGGCAAAAGTTCATAAAATGGTTTTGGAATCATCGAACGCCTCCTCCTTCGAATAATGAAATATTTTACTTAGCATGAATTTGTGGCTGACAAACGCGGCACAGAATTTAACTTCACAACCCTGTTGTTACTGTGCTTAATAATTTAAAAAAAAACAAGAGTGTTCAACTTACTGCACATAAAGTCGCCCTTGTTGGGCAGAATTGTAATTTATAATTTACTTCTATCAATTAATACTGGATCAACAATGATTTAAAAATCAATGGTAAAAAGCTGAAAGCCATGAATGAAGCAAGTTTGCGGATATTGTTAGAGCAGGTGAGTTCCGGATATCTAGCGGTAGAACAGGCGGTAAAGCAGTTGCGAGAATTGCCATTCCGCGACCTGGGTGAAGCGATGCTCGACAGTCACCGCGAGTTGCGGCGCGGCCATCCTGAAGTGATCTACTGCGCGGGAAAAACCATTGCTCAAGTCACCGCGATCATCGTTGCGATGCTGGAAGGCGAGGGCGATATTCTCGCGACTCGCATCAACGAGGGTATGGTTGACGCCGTGCTGAAACTCTATCCCGCCGCCCGGTATAACCCATTGAGCCACACTCTCGTCATTCAGCGTCGCCAGCGCGCATTGACCGAAACGGCTATCGCTATTGTCACCGCCGGAACTTCTGATTTGCCGATCGCCGAAGAGGCGGCGGAAACCGCGCTGCTGTTCGGTAACCGGGTCGAACGGATCAATGACGTGGGCGTCGCTGGGTTGCAGCGCCTGCTGGCGAAGCTGGAGCTCATTCGGGCAGCGCGAGTGGTGGTGGTCATTGCGGGCATGGAAGGCGCGTTGGCCAGCGTAGTGGCGGGACTGGTGGCACGGCCAGTGATCGCGGTGCCGACCAGCGTCGGTTACGGCGCCAATTTCAACGGACTGGCGGCGCTGCTTGGCATGTTGACCTCCTGCGCCGGTGGGGTCGGTGTGGTGAATATCGACAATGGCTTCGGCGCAGCCTGTCTAGCCAGCATGATTAACCAGATTTAACACCTAACTTGCAATTTTGTTTGAATGAAGGTGAATCGGCATGGCGCTTACAGTGCATGTGGACGTGGTCAGCGCGGAAAAAGAGCTGTTTTCCGGCTTGGCGCAACTGGTGGTGGCGACGGCGGAATTGGGCGAGGTCGGCATTTTGCCCGGCCACAGTCCGTTTCTGGCGCGGCTGAAACCGGGGCAAGTGCGAATTCAGATTTCCGATACCGAAACCCAGGTGTTCTATGTCTCCAGCGGCCTGCTGGAGGTGCAACCGCACATCGTCACCGTGCTGGCCGAGTATGCCGAAAATGCCGCCAATCTCGATGAGGCTGCCGTAATTCGCACCCGCGAGGCGGCGCTGCAGGCATGGCGGAATTGCCTCGTTGATCGGGAATGCGCCCGAACCCTGGCGCAGGCCACCGCCCAGTTGCAGGCCATTGATCGGCTGCGCCGCGCCGGCTCCAAGCTGGGTAAATAGATGACTGCGCCCAAACCCCTGATCCTGATCGATGGCTCCTCCTGGCTGCACCGGGCTTTCAACGCGCTGCCGCCGCTGACGACCTCCACCGGCGAACCGACTGGGGCGCTGTACGGCGTACTCAACATGCTGCGCCGGTTGCTGGCCGACGAGCAGCCGGATTATCTGGCGGTCATTTTCGACGCGCCCGGCAAGACCTTTCGCCATGAACTGTT
The DNA here is from genome assembly GCA_020890855.1 of Candidatus Contendibacter sp. GTDB lineage: Bacteria > Pseudomonadota > Gammaproteobacteria > Competibacterales > Competibacteraceae > RXIV01. The sequence continues at coordinate 2,544 of JAJHPN010000234.1, forward strand.
TGCCGCTTACAAGGCCCACCGTCCGCCGCTGGATCCGGAACTGATTCAGCAGATTGCGCCGCTTCATGCCTTTATTCAGGCGTTGGGCCTGCCGCTGCTGCAAATTGTCGGGGTGGAGGCTGACGATGTGATCGGCGCCTTGACCCGACAGGCGACCGCACGGGGGCTGCCGGTGCTGATCGTAAGCAGCGACAAGGACTTGACCCAACTGGTGGGGGATCGGGTGCAGTTGCTGGACACCATGAAGAACACCCGCACCGATGCTGCCGAAGTCGAACGGAAGTTTGGGGCGCCGCCGGCGCTGATGGTGGATTGGCTGGCGCTGGTGGGCGACAGCGCTGACAACATTCCCGGCGTTCCCGGCGTCGGACCGGTCACCGCCGCCAAGTGGCTGCGTCAATACGGTTCGCTGGATGCGATCATCGCCCAGGCCGCCGCCATTCCCGGCAAGATCGGCGACAAGCTTCGCGCCAGCCTGGCGCAATTGCCGTTGTCCCGGCAACTGGCGACACTGGATTGCGCGGTGTCTTTGCCAGTAACGATTGACGGTTTGCAACGTACGCCGCCCGATGTAGCCGCTTTGCGGACCCTGTATGAACGCTATGAGTTCCGGTCCTGGCTGCGGGAGTTATCGGCGACAGCGGCGACTTCTGACGCCTCTCGCCCATCTGCGCAAGAGGCGTTGGCGGTGAGCGCCGCCACGTCAAGGACTGCTCCTCCAACCTCCGCTTCCTTGCCCAAGAGAGAGGGAATGGCGGATTTAACGCCAAACTATGCCCTGATCCTCGATCAGGCTGCACTGGACGGCTGGCTGGAACGGTTGCAGGCAGCGGAGCTGATCGCCTTCGATACCGAAACGACCAGTCTGAATTATCTGGATGCCCGAATCGTTGGCGTGTCATGCGCAGTAACGCCGGCCGAAGCCGCTTATATCCCGTTGGCCCACGATTATCCCGGCGCTCCTGATCAATTAAATCGAGAGCAGGCGCTGGAGCAATTGCGCCCCTTGCTGGAAGACCCGGCCCGACTCAAGGTGGGTCAGCATCTGAAATATGATCTGCATGTTCTCGCCAATCATGGCGTGGCGTTGCGCGGCATTCGCCACGACACCCTGTTGCAATCCTATGTGCTGGATTCGACGACCCGGCATGATCTGGATTCTTTGGCCGAACGCCATTTAAGTCTGCGCACCATTCATTACGAAGATGTAGCCGGTAAAGGCGCCAAACAATTGCATTTTAATGAAGTCGCCCTGGAGCAGGCGGGTCCTTACGCCGCCGAGGACGCCGATGTCGCGTTGCGCCTGCACCATTGCCTGTGGCCGCGTCTGGAGACAGAACCCGGGTTGCGTCGGATTTATGAGGAACTGGAAATTCCGCTGATTGAAGTACTGGCGCGAATGGAACGGCTGGGCGTGCGGATTGATGCGTCTCTACTGCGCCAGCAAAGCGACGAACTCGCCAAGCGGTTATGGGCATTGGAGCAGCAGGCGCATGAACTGGCCGGTGAGCGTTTTAATCTGGGTTCACCCAAACAGTTGCAGAGCATTTTGTTTGAGCGGTTGAATCTGCCGACGGGCAAGAAAACTCCAGGCGGCCAACCCTCCACTGCGGAGGATGTATTACAGGAACTGGCGCTGGACTATCCGCTGCCGCGAGTGATTTTAGAGCATCGGACGCTGAGCAAGCTGAAATCCACTTATACCGACCGGTTGCCGGAGCAGATTCATCGGGTGACGGGCCGGGTTCACACGTCCTACCAGCAGGCCGTCGCCAGCACTGGCCGGCTGTCGTCTTCTGATCCCAATTTGCAGAACATCCCGATTCGCAGTCCGGAAGGGCGACGGATTCGCCAGGCTTTTGTGCCGGAGCCGGGCTGGGTGATGCTGGCGGCGGATTATTCACAGATTGAATTGCGGATCATGGCGCATCTGTCTGGTGATGAAGGGTTATTACAGGCGTTTGCATCCGGGACTGATGTCCATCGCGCCACGGCCGCTGAAGTATTTGGCCTGACCCCGGCCGAGGTGAGTCCGGAACAGCGGCGCAGCGCCAAGGCGATTAACTTCGGGCTGATTTACGGGATGTCAGCGTTTGGACTGGCCCGGCAACTCGGCATTGAGCGCGGCGCGGCCCAGGATTATGTCAACCGCTATTTTTCCCGCTATCCGGGAGTGAAGGCGTACATGGATGGCGCACGCCGCCAGGCCACTGAACAGGGTTATGTGGAAACGGTGTTTGGCCGTCGGTTGTATTTACCAGAGATTCGCGCCCGGAATGCCCAGAACCGGCAAGCGGCGGAACGCGCCGCAATCAACGCGCCCATGCAAGGCACTGCCGCTGATATTATTAAACGGGCGATGCTGGCGGTAGATCGCTGGTTGCAGGAGTCAGGGCTGCCGGTGCGAATGCTCATGCAGGTGCATGATGAACTGGTGTTTGAGCTTGATCCGGCGGTGGTCACGGAAGCGAGGGAGCGCATTAAATCGCTGATGAGCGCGGCGGCGGCGTTGAAAGTGGCGCTGGAAGTCGATATTGGCGTTGGCGGCAATTGGGATGAGGCGCATTAGTCTCTGTAACTCTAATGCCCATCGGCAACGCAGCCCACGGACCGGACCAACTCACGGCGAACAACCGGGCGATTGCCGCAGCGGGAGCTTTAGAAGCATTTTCATGCAGATCCTAAAGCTCCCGCCAGGTTTTTAGAACCCGTACAGCGCCTTGTACTCGGCGTCGCGGCTGGCGATCAGTTGGGCGAGGTTCAAGACCACCTTGCACTGTTTCCAGGTGGCGTCATCCTGCATCTTGCCGTCGATCATCACTGCACCGCTGCCGTCAGGCATGGCTTCAACGACGCGCTTGGCCCAAGCCACCTCATCCGCTTTCGGACTGAACACCCGCTTGGCAATCGCGATCTGGTTGGGATGCAGCGACCACGCGCCAACGCAGCCCATCAGATACGCATTACGGAACTGATCTTCGCAGGCCACTAAATCGGCGATGTCGCCGAACGGGCCGTAGAACGGCAGAGCGCCGACGCTGGCGCAGGCGTCGACCATTTTCGCCATGGTGTAGTGCCACAAGTCCTGTTGCGCGGTGGGCCGTGGCGCGTTGGGATTGGCGGGATCAGGATCGGTGCGCACCACATAATCGGGATGACCGCCACCGACCCGCGTGGTCTTCATCCGCCGCGACGCCGCCAGATCGGCAGGCCCGAGACTCATGCCCTGCATACGCGGGCTAGCGTTGGCGATTTCGTCCACATTGGCGACGCCCAGCGCGGTTTCCAGAATGGCGTGAATCATCAACGGCTTTTTCACGCCGTACTTGGCTTCCAGTTGCGCCAGCAGTTGATCGGCAAAATGAATGTCCCACGCCCCCTGAATCTTGGGCAGCATGATCACGTCCAGCTTGTCGCCGATTTCGCCGACCAGTCGAATCAGATCATCGATAAACCACGGGCTGTCGAGGCTGTTTACCCGGGTCCAGAATTGGGTATTGCCGAAGTCCACGCTTTTACCAATCTGCACTAACCCTTCACGGGCGGCTTCCTTGCGATCAATTGGCACGGCGTCTTCCAGATTGCCGAGCATGATATCCACAGTCTTGGCGATGTCCGGCACCTTGACCGCCATTTTGGGATTGCTGGGGTCGAAGAAGTGAATCATGCGTGATGGCAACACCGGAATTTCACGGAGTGGTTCTGGAGCGCCGACAACTTTGGGTTTGAAGAAATCACGGGGACTGCGCAGCATTAGTTATTTCTCCCATTGGTTGGTTTGCAACTGCTGAGCTTATTTAGTTGATACGAAATAACGCCGATTCCAGGCTATCTTTTTCAATGCCTTCGTATTTTCTGATTAACATCTGGGCGGCCACGGTTGGGGGAATATGCCCTTCAAGCACCGCTTGATCGATTTCAGCGCGAATGCTCTCGACCCCGGCGTGGCTAAAGAAACTGGCGCGCAAATGCTCCTCGACCATGGAGTATACCCAATCCAGAGTTTGCCGCTGCCGGCGCTGATCGAACACACCGCTGGCGGTGATTTGCTGGCGAAAATCGCCGATCACTTTCCAAATGGCGTCAATGCCCTCGCCGTTCGCCGCCGAGCAGGTGTAGGCGCGAGTGTGCCAGCCTTTGGTCGCGGGGGCGAGATAGTGCAGGGCGCGGTTGTAATCGGCTTTGGCGGCATTGGCGCGAATTTTATTGTCGCCATCGGCCTTGTTGACCAACAGGGCGTCGGCCAGCTCCATGATGCCTTTCTTGATGCCTTGCAGCTCGTCGCCGGCGCCAGCCAGCATCAGCAGCAGGAAGAAATCCACCATTGAACGCACGGTCGTTTCGCTCTGGCCGACGCCGACGGTTTCCACCAGGATCACGTTGAAGCCGGCGGCTTCGCAGATCAGGATGGTTTCGCGGCTCTTGCGGGTCACGCCGCCCAGAGTGCCGCTGGAAGGTGAAGGACGAATGAAGGCGCGAAGATCGCGGGAGAGCAGTTCCATGCGGGTTTTGTCGCCGAGGATGCTGCCGCGCGTGACCGTGCTGCTGGGGTCCACCGCCAACACAGCGACTTTGTTGTCCTGCTCGCAGAGTTGCAGGCCGAG
>JAJHPN010000178.1 GCA_020890855.1 Candidatus Contendibacter sp.
TTCCCGCCATGCGTCTGGCTGATGGCGACATTGAACGCTGGCTCGAACAAGGCCGCATTCGCATTGAACCGCAGCCCGCGCCGGGCAAGATCAATGGGGTGAGCGTGGATTTGCACCTGGGCAGCCGATTTCGGGTGTTCAACGATCACGCCGCACCCTACATCGATCTCAGCGGCCCGCGCGAGGAGGTCGATCAGGCGATCAACCGAATCATGAGCAAGGAAATCAGGATCGCGGATGACGCCTCGTTTTTCATTCATCCCGGCGAACTGGCGCTGGCGGCGACCGTGGAAGTCATCACCGTACCGGATGATCTGGTCGGCTGGCTGGATGGCCGCTCCAGCCTGGCCCGGCTGGGGCTGATGGTGCATGTCACCGCCCACCGGATTGATCCCGGCTGGAGCGGGGCCATCGTGCTGGAGTGCTACAACAGCGGCAAATTGCCCTTGGCGTTGCGGCCCGGCATGGCGATTTGCGCCATCAGCTTTGAGCTGTTGTCCAGCCCGGCGATCCGGCCCTATTCCAAACGGCAGGACGCCAAGTACAAACACCAGAGCGGGCCAACGCCCAGCCGGATCGGCGGCGACGAGCCGCTCGATAAAGGCCATTAAACCCGGCCATTGGAGGGAAACCCCATGTCTGCATCGATGTTGTCAGCCTCGACTCCCGCCGCCGGGCTTTACCCGATCCGGCATCGCTGGACGGTCAGCGATTTTCAGCGCCTGGGCGAAACCGGCTTGCTGGCCCCGGATGCGCGGCTGGAATTGATTGACGGGGAGTTATTCGAGATGGCGCCGATTGGCTGTTTTCATGCCGGAACGGTAGGGATTCTGACTCGCTTGTTGGCGCGGGCTGTCGCGGATACCGCGATTATTCATGTGCAAAACCCGATTCTGCTCGGCGATGGCTCGGAACCGCAGCCCGATCTGCTGCTGTTGCGTCCGCATCCCGACGACTACCTCAGCGCGCATCCCCAGGCCAGGGATACGCTGTTATTGATCGAAGTCGCCGACAGCACCGTCGCTTTCGACCGCAAAGTCAAAGTCCCGCTGTACGCCCGGCATGGCGTTCCGGAAGTGTGGCTGGTGGTGGGGCCGCAACACCGGCATATCGAGGTTTACCGCGATCCGCAGCCGGAAACCGGGAGCTACCAGACCCGGTTGCGGCTGCGGCAGGGCCGATTGACGCCGGTGTTGTTGCCGGAGGTGGAAATCCGGCTGAGCGAGGTGTTCATCAGCGCCGCGCCATAAACCGGCCCCCGGTTATTGTCCACCCATTAGCCCGGATTGTGCGGCGTTTCCAACCGTCGCCACACGCATAACCCGCCGCTGCTTTGATCCAGCATATCCAGATAACGGGCATGGGCGGCGCTTTCTCCGGCGCTGGCGCGCAGCACCGGCAACGGCGCCCGCTCCCTGAATACCGCCCGGCGCATCGCGCCATTACGTCCTCCCGCGCCATGGTGAGTTTCCGGCTCGAACATCGATCCCTGCTGGCGGGTCATCGTCAGATACACGTCGGCCAGAATTTCCGCGTCGAGCAACGCGCCGTGCAAGGTCCGCTGTGAATTATCGATGTTATAGCGTTTGCACAGGGCATCCAGACTATTGCGCTGGCCAGGGTGGCGCTGGCGGGCCAACAGCAGGGTGTCTTCCACGGCGCATAGCTGTTCCAGTTTTGGCCGGCCGCGCCTGCACCGCTGCAATTCATGGTTCAGAAAACCCAGATCAAATGAGGCGTTGTGAATAATCAGTTCAGCGCCCCGGACAAAGTCCAGGAACTGGTCGACGATGTCGGCGAATCGCGGCTGGTCGGCAAGAAACTCGTTGGTAATGCCATGAACCTTCATCGCCTCTACATCAATGGCGCGATCCGGTTGCAGGTAAACGTGGAACTGCTGCGCGGTCTGGCGGCGGTTCACCAGTTCGATGCAGCCGATTTCGATGATCCGGTGTCCCTGAGCGGGATCAAGACCGGTGGTTTCGGTATCCAGAATAATCTGACGTTCGTGCATGGTTCGCGGTCGGGTGACAGGGTGGAACAGCGGGTTTTCTGCTGCGGCAAGGTCTGAAAATCGATGTGCTGAGATCCGGAAAGTTCCTCCTGCCAATTTCTCCGGAAGATTTTACGCTGCATGTTGCATCGCAACATAAATCCCGTTATATTGCACTGCAACAAATACGGCAATAAGCCATTTCCCCGTTTAATCGCAGTCCACTCAAGTTCAACCGAGGAATTCATCATGGTGATCAATCTGTTCAGTAAAGCTCTGGAAACTCCGCAAACCCTGCCGGAACCGGTGGTCAAGGCTAATAAACTGTTTGTCGAGAATATGGAAAAAATGATGGTGTTTCAGATGAACGCGCTCAAGTCGTATCTGGACATCGGTTTCAATCAGATGAAGGCGGCTGCCGAAATCAATGATGTCAATAGCTTGCAGGATTTCTACAAGCGCCAGGCTGAGATCGCTCAGACGGTGCAGCACAAGATGATGGTCGACGCCAAGGCCATGTCCGACATGGCGACGCGCTTCAAAGGCGAAATGGACGGTCTGACCAGGGCGACCTTTGAAGATGTGTTGCCCAAGGCGGCCTGACTCGGCCAACCGCCGCCCCGCCTCTGCGGGGCGGTTGCCTTGCTGATGACCGAAGCGCTCCTCACTCCGACGGTCATCGCCGTGACCGCTCAAGACCCCGCTGCGGTCGCCCACGCCGCGCTTCTGGCGGCGGAACTGCAACTCCCCCTGCTGACCGATCACGCTGTGTCCAGTTTCACTCATCTGCTGACGCTGACCAGCGACTGGCTGGAACTGCGGGAACTTGGCCCCCATGCGCCAGGGCCGGTTTATGTTGACTTCGTTGCGGGAACCGCAGCCCACCGGCGGCGTTTCGGCGGTGGTCGCAACCAGCCGCTGGCGCGGGCGGTAGGTCTGAAAGGCAACGCCGCGCCTACCGTGGTCGATGCGACCGCCGGGCTGGGCCGCGACGCTTTTGTGCTGGCCTGTCTGGGCTGTACGGTGCGACTGCTCGAACGCTCTCCAATCATTGCTGCCCTGTTGCGGGACGGGTTGCAACGCGCCCGGCGGGACCCAAACCTTGGCGCGCTGGTTGCGGAGCGGTTGAGCCTCGAACTCGCCGATGGCCAAGACGTTCTGCACCGGCTTGCTCCTGACCAGCAACCTGAAGTCGTCTACCTCGATCCGATGTATCCGCACCGCCGGAAAACCGCGTTGGCCGGGAAAGAGATGCGGCTGCTGCGGCAAGTCGCCGGCGCTGATTTGGATGCGCCGGAACTGCTGAATGCGGCGCTGGCCTGCGCCCGGCGGCGGGTTGTCGTCAAACGGCCACGGCAGGCCCCGCCGCTGGTCGGCCAGTCGCCCACCCTGCAAATCATCGCCCCTAACACCCGCTTCGACGTGTACCTGCTTCAGCGCCGCTGAGCGGCTGGATCAACCGCACCGATCTCCGTAGAACTGCGGTCAAGGGCGATCAACTCCATGACAAAAACACGACAGCCAGGCTGAGAAACCCGGCCCGTTCCTGTACACTTTTTGCTTCTACCCGGTTTCTTTTACCTAAAACTGAAGTCTCAAAAAAACCATATTCGACAGGAGGCCACGATGATCAGCTACACCACCGAGTCCATCCGCAATATTGCCCTGACCGGCCATGGCGCGGCCGGAAAAACCACGCTGGTGGAATCGATTCTGTATCACGCCGGCAAGCTCGCCGCCCTGGGCGCGGTGGAAAAAGGCAACACAGTTTGCGATTTCGATCCGCAGGAAAAAGCCCATCAACACTCGCTGGACGCGGCGCTGGTCAATTTCGACTACCAGGGCGCTCACATTAACCTGATCGATACTCCTGGTTTTACCGACTTCATCGGCCAGGCGATTGCGGTGCTGCCAGCGGTGGAAACAGTGGCGCTGGTGATCAACGCCCAGACGGGCATTGAGGCGATGACCCAGCGGATGATGGAACGCGCCGCTGAACGCCGGCAGTGCCGGATGATCATTATTAACAAAATCGATGCCGAAAATCTCGACCTGCCCGGATTGCTAAGCCAGATTCAGGACAGTTTTGGCAAGGAATGTTTGCCGATCAACTTGCCGGCCAATGGCGGCGCCGGCGTGGTGGACTGCTTTTTCAATCCGGCGGGCGACAGTGATTTTTCCAGCGTCGCCGCCGCTCACTCGGCCTTGATCGACCAGGTGGTCGAAATGGATGAGGACTTGATGGCGGTCTATCTGGAACAAGGGGATGATTTGCAGCCGGATCAGCTGCATGCGCCATTCGAGAAGGCGTTGCGTGAAGGCCACCTGATTCCCATCTGTTTTGTTTCGGCCCGCACTGGGGCAGGAGTAAAGGAACTGCTCAAGATCTTTGCCAAGCTGCTGCCCAATCCGCTCGAAGGCAATCCCGAACCCCTGGTCAAGGGCGACGGCGCCGTGATTGAAGAATTTCCAGCGATCCCCGATCCGAAGCAGCACGCTGTCGCCCATGTGTTCAAGGTGCTGATAGACCCGTTTATTGGCAAGCTGGGCATCTTCCGCATTCACCAGGGCAGCATCACCAGGGACAGCCAACTGTTGATCGGCGATGGGCGCAAGCCGTTCAAGGTCAACCACCTGTTCCAGTTGCATGGCAAGGAGCATCCTGAAATCGCCATCGGCATTCCCGGCGATATTTGCGCCGTCGCCAAAGTCGATGAGATTCACCGTGACGTGGTGCTGCACGAGTCTCATGATGAAGATGAGATTCACCTGCGCCCATCGCGCTTCCCGACGCCGCTGTTCGGGCTGGCGATCCGCGCCGCGACCCGGGGTGATGAGCAAAAGTTGTCCGATACGGTTCACAAGCTGCTGGAGGAGGATCCTTGTCTGGCGCTGGAACACAACACGCACACCAAGGAAACCGTGCTGCGTGGCCTGAGCGATCTGCATCTGCGCCTGACCCTGGAAAAGATGCAGCAACGCTACAACATCCAGGTGGAGACCAAGCCGCCCAAGATTGCCTATAAGGAAACCATCGGCCAAATGGCGGAAGGCCACCACCGCCACAAGAAGCAAACGGGCGGCGCCGGCCAGTTCGGCGAGGTGTACCTGCGGGTGGAGCCGTTGCCGCGTAACGCGGGTTTCGAGTTTGTCAGCGCCGTGGTCGGCGGCACGATTCCGACTTCGTTTCTGCCGGCGGTGGAGAAGGGGGTTCGCGAAGCGCTGCAGGAAGGAGTGATCGCGGGCTATCCGGTGCAGGATGTGCGGGCCATTGCCACCGATGGCAAATATCACCCGGTTGATTCCAAGGAAATCGCCTTTATCACCGCCGGACGTGAGGCGTTCTTTGACGCCGTGGCCAAGGCCCGGCCGCTGGTGCTGGAGCCGATTGTGAACTTGGAGGTGCGGACCCCGGCGGACTGCGTGGGCGGAATTACTGGCGATCTGTCCAGTCGGCGGGGGCGAATTGCCGGCACTGACGCCGGGCCGCGCGGAATGAGCATCATCAAGGCGCAAGTCCCACTGGCGGAACTGGACGGCTACGAATCACAGTTGAAGTCGATGACCGGCGGCCACGGCTCTTACAGTGTCGAGCTGAGTCATTACGATCCGGTGCCGGGCGACATCCAGCAAAAGCTGCAAGCCGCGTACAAGAAACAGCAGCAGGAAGGATAATTCGCCCGTGGCCAGCCGGGTTGCCCGGTTGGCCCGCCAAAACCTTGTACAGCACTTAGTTACAAAATTTGTACATGAATTTTGGCGGAATGCTTGACTTTGGCGGCCAGTTTTGTATAACCACCAGCAGGGTCTGTACAAGATTTTGCTTTTCGCCGGCATCGCTAGAGGTAAGCCATGCACCATACGCTCCGCAGTATCCGCACGTTCAGTCTTTACCTGCTCCCGGCGTTTCTGCCGGTTATGGCGAGCGCACTGCTGGTGACGTTGCTGCACCCCCCGACGCGGGTTTCCGTCGCTGTCGTGGGCAACCACAACGGACATGCGCTCGCCAACGCCAGGATTGCCGTCTCGCTGGCGGATGCGGCGCGGCAATTCCAGGCTGAGCGGGAGTCCCGGGCCCGGATCCTGATGCATCGCTACGAAGAGGGCGCAGGGTCCACCGGGCGGCCGGGCGTATTCCAGACTGCGCCGCCCCGGATTGAGCGCGGCGGTCCGGTGTTCATCCGGCTGTAGGCCAGGCCGCTGCGGTGGGTGGACCGGGACTAGCAAGATTGCGCTATTTTCCTGTCCCCCTTTTCTGAATCTCCCTATCCCGCCCTGTCTCCAGCCAGCGCCTGTTCATAAGCCTGGCGCACTTCATCATCAAAACAGACCAGATAGACGGTTTCAATCGGTGCATTGCCGGTCAGGAAGTGACGGATTTCTCGCACCGCGATCCGCGCCGCCTCAGACAACGGGTAGCGGTACACTCCGCAACTGATGGCGGGAAACGCGATCCGGCGGACGTCATGTTCGACCGCTAGTTGCAGGCTGTTGCGGTAGCAGGCCGCCAGCAGTTCCGGTTCGTCCCGGTCGCCACCCTGCCAGATGGGGCCAACGGTGTGAATGATGTAGCCGGCCGGCAAGCGGTAGCCCCGGGTGAGCTTGGCCTGCCCGGTTTCACACCCGCCCAGGGTGCGACACTCCTCCAGCAGTTCCGGCCCGGCGGCGCGATGAATAGCGCCATCCACGCCGCCGCCGCCCAACAGGGAGCGATTAGCGGCGTTGACGATGGCGTCCACCGCTAACCCGGTGATGTCCCCTGACATGATCCGGATCCGATCGGGACTGGCGTCCATCGTCAAATCTCCATCATATTGAAATCGCCCTTGCTCGCGCCGCATTCGGGGCAAACCCAGGTTGACGGCACATCTTCCCATCGGGTGCCAGGCGCGATGCCATCCTCAGGCCAGCCTTTGGTCTCGTCGTATACCCACGCGCAAATCAGACACATATATTTTTTCATTGCCGTCTTACCTCTCGTTCTAACTGCTTTCGCAACAGTCGCCATTGTAGCGCCAAGGCATGTTCTTGAGGATTTTTACGGGTCTGCTTGTTTCGCTATTCCGGCGCAAGCCGGAATTGGCCATGCGAAATCGGTCAGTTGAACTATGCTTATTAATAATGGCTTTTTAATTAAATCGGCGATGCAATGGCGGGAGCAGATCTTGATCAACCATCAGTTCTCCAAGCGAGCGGCCCAATCGCTAGAGGGGGTTTTGCTTCCCTATTATGATCTTGGCCCGACCGGACGGGCGCCGCGTTTGGTGCTGGTCGCCAATCTGAATGGCGACGATCTGAACGGCATGTTCGTCTTGTCGCGGCTGGCCGCGTTTCTGCAAAGCATTGAGTCGGGCCAACCGGGTGATTTGCGCTTGCGCGAACGGGTCGTGATCATTCCCACGCTCAATAACCCAAACCGATCCGACCAACCCAGGAAGCGGCCGAAAATGGGCGCAAGACGTCGCCATCCGGACCAATCAACCGCTGAAGGGCTGGCGGCGCTGACCCGGACGGCGTACTACCGGGTGGATATTTACCCGGCCGCCGCCGATATTGAAGAAATGCCGCAGGTGCGGCTGTATGCGCCGAGCGACGATGAACGGGCCAGCGCCTGCCTGTTTGGCTTGCCGGCGGTGATCGAACGGCCAGCGGAGGATGATGCGGCGTCGACGCTGGCGCGGAACTGGCGGGCGCAGGGCGGCGAGCGGTTCGTCATTCATGCGGGTCAGGCGGGCGCCTTGCAAACCAGTCACTGTGAGACCCTGTATCGGGCCTTGGCGGCGTTTATGGATCGCACCGGGCTGATCAGCGGCCTGCGCCTGGCGACTGAGGACGAGGATTTGCGCTATTTCGGGTTGCAGCAGGTGATCACAGTGACATCGGAACAGTCCGGCCTGTTTGCTTCCGAACAGGAGGTAGGGCGCTGGATGCGGGCCGGCGAGGTCCTGGGGCAGATTTACGACAGCCTGACGGGCGGGCTCCAGGCGCGGGTATTAGCGCCGGCCGCTGGTCTGCTGGCCAGTCTGCGCCGGCAGCCGCTGTTGCAGCCGGGCAATCTGGTGGCCCGGATTTTGACGCCGGCGGCGCTCCATCGCCAACCGGCGCGGTTAGGAGAGCGTCATGGCCGACTGGTTAGCCGCAGCGCCTGAAACCCTCCGGCAAGCGCTGCTGGAGCAGATAGCGGCGGAAATCCGTGAAACCAGCGCCGCCACCGGCTGTTATGAACTCAGCGAAACGGTGCGGCAAGCGCTGATGGCGGTTCCCCGCCATCGCTTCGTGTCGGATGAACGGCAGGAGTGGGCTTACGCCAATATCCCGTTGCCGATTGGACGGGGTCAGACCATTTCCCAGCCGTTCATTGTGGCGCTGATGACTGGACTGCTGCTCCCTGATCCGGCGGCAACCGTTCTGGAGATCGGCACGGGATCGGGTTATCAGGCCGCCGTGCTGGCGCGGTTGGTGCGGCAGGTCTATTCCATCGAGCGGATTCCCGAGCTGGCCCGGACGGCGGCGCAGCGCCTGCGGGATATGAACATCGACAATGTGGCTATCCGGGTCGGCGATGGCGGCCAGGGTTGGAAAGAACACGCGCCGTTCGATGGGATCATGGTCACGGCGGCGGCGCCGAACATCCCGCCGGCGCTGGTGCAGCAGTTGAAACCGGGCGGGCGACTGGTCATTCCGGTGGGAGAACCGGGGCGAACCCAGGATTTGCAGGTGATCCACAAGGACGGGCAGGGCGCAGTGTTCAGCCGCAGTGTGTTGCCGGTGGTGTTCGTGCCGCTGATCCAGAATCCGGAATAATCAGCCGGTCGGTAAGGAAATCCCGGTCAGTTTCTTGAACAGCGTGACTGCGTAGGAATCGGTCATGCCGGAAACAAAATCGGTGATGGCCAGCACCCGGCGATACCCGTCGGCGACCGGGCGGCGACTCGGGCCAATGAACTGTTCCGGGATCAGATGCACCAGCATCCGGCTTTTGGATGAGGCGACGGCGCCATGATGGGCGATGTCGTTGACCGTGGTCACGAAGGCTTCCAGCAACCCGCCCAACACCTCAAAGCCTGCCGCTTCCACTTCGACCACTGGCCGCGAGACGTAGACCTGAGTTTCGCCACAGTCCTTGAGAGCCTGCATCGCCGCCGCCGCTGGAATCTCATCGAGCAGTTCCCCATTGAAATCACCGGCGAGAATAGCGTCCTCATGTTCCATAAAGCACTGATGCGCCTGATCGATAATCGCGCCAATCGCCTTGGCCCGCAGGTATTCGATGCGTTCGCGGGGCCGGGTGAGATGCGCCATTTTCCGTTCGGCCTGCTCGGCCGAGCCGGTCAGCGGCAGCAACAGATCGCGCACATCCTCAAAACGCAGTTGTTGCAGCCGGAAGGCGTCCTCCACATCAATGATCCGATAGCAGATGTCGTCGGCGGCCTCGACCAGCCAAGCCAGCGGATGGCGACGCCAAGCGCCGGGCGCTACTTCATCCAGTCCCAGGTGGCCGGCGACTTCCGCGAACAGATCACGATCGTCCTGATAGAAGCCAAACTTGCGGAAAGCGACACCGGGCGGAGAGGGGACGGAAAGCCAGGCAGCGCGGGGGTATTTGGTAAAAGCGCCCAACAGGGCGCAGGTCAGTTGCATCCCGCCGCGATTGTCGGGACTTTGCAGGCGGGTGATGATGCGGAACCCCTGGGCGTTGCCTTCAAAGCGCAGGAAGTCCTGCCGCTGGGGTTCAGACAACGTCTCCAGCACGGCCTGACCGGTCGCGGAAGCGGCGAACCACAGCCGGATCGCGTCTTCGCCGGCATGACCGAACGGCGGATTGCCGATGTCATGGGCCAGGCAGGCGGCGGCCACCACCGCGCCAAAGTCCTGCGGGTAGACGCCTTTCAGGTCATGCCGGCGAATCACCCGGTCGCCGACCATTGTCCCGAGCGACCGCCCCACGCTGGAGACTTCCAGGCTGTGGGTCAGGCGGGTGCGGACGTAGTCGCTCTGGGAGAGTGGAAAGACCTGAGTCTTATCCTGCAAGCGCCGGAACGCCGAGGAAAACACGATGCGATCAAAGTCACGCTGAAAATCGGTGCGGGCTTCGCTGTCGGGGTGCGGGCGGGACAGCCCCGGACGGATGCGGGAAAGCAGACGGTTCCAGTCCATGTAACGCAGCTAGTGAGTGGGAATTCACGATCAAGCATAGTCGATCCATTGCAGGTCGCCGCACTCTAAACTTTATCCTCTTGTCAGTTTCCCTTGATCCAGTCCGTATGACTGAAATCTCACCGTTGCCAGGATTCCCCATGACGACTATGAAAGCGGTACGTATTCACGCCTATGGCGGTCCCGAAGTGCTGCACTATGAAGATGCGCCCATCCCGCAACTCAATCCCGATGATTTGCTGATCCGGGTGCGGGCGGCGGCGATCAATCCGGTGGACTGGAAAATCCGCGAGGGTGATCTGCAAGGCGTTCTGAACCATCAACTGCCGCTGACGCTGGGCTGGGATGTTTCCGGCGAGGTGGCGGCGGTTGGCCCGGAGGTGATCCAGTTCAAGATCGGCGATGCGGTGTATGCCCGGCCTAACATCGAGCGTGACGGCGGTTATGCCGAATACATTGCCGTCAAGGCCAGCGAGGCTGCCATCAAGCCGGTTCGGCTGGATCATGATCACGCCGCCGCCGTACCGTTGGCGGCGCTGACGGCCTGGCAGTCGCTGGTGGACGCCGCGCAACTGCGCGCCGGGCAGACCGTGCTGATTCACGCCGCCGCCGGCGGGGTGGGCAGCTTTGCGGTGCAATTGGCCAAGGCGCGGGGGGCGAAGGTGATCGCGACCGCTTCGGCGGTCAATATCGGCCTGGTCATGGAACTGGGCGCGGATCAGTTCGTGGACTACACCCGCACCCGGTTTGAGGAGGTGGCGAAAGAGGTGGATGTGGTGTTCGACACGATTGGCGGCGAAACCCAGGCGCGATCCTGGTCGGTGCTGAAACCGGGTGGGATGCTGGTTTCGGTGGTCAGTCCGCCGCCGGCAGCGACCGCTGCGGAGCAAGGCGTTCGCAGCGCCTTCGTGTTCATTCAACCCAGCGGTTCGCAACTCGACGCTATCGCCCGGCTAATTGATGAAGGACGGATGAAGCCGATCCTGCATACGGTGTTGCCGCTCTATGAGGCCCGACAGGCGCAGGTGATCAGCCAGGGCGGCCATGTACGCGGCAAGATTGTGCTGCACGTCGCCGACTGAAGGCGCCCGCCATGCCCACGCACACTGCCCGCATTGATTTGCCCGTCGCCGCGCCCGGCGTTCAGCGGACGCTGACGGCGCATTACTATGGCGCGCCCGGCGCCCGACCCAAGGCTTACATTCAGGCCGCTCTCCACGCCGATGAGATTCCGGGGTTGCTGGTCGCGCAGCATTTGTTGCGCGGTCTGGAGCAGGCGCACCACGACGGGCGGATCCTCGGTGAAATCGTGGTGGTCCCGGTCGCCAACCCGATTGGCCTGAGCCAGCATCTGAATGGCCGGTTGCTGGGGCGCTTTGATTTTGCAAGCACCGGCAATTTCAACCGGGATTTTCCCGATCTGACGGCGCTGGCGCTGGACCGGGTGCGAGGCCGGTTAACGATGGACCCGACTGCGAATGTGGCGCTGATCCGGAGCGCCTTGCAGGCGGTGCTCGCCGCGCAGAACCCGGTGCGGGAAACGACGGCGCTCAAGCAGAAATTACTGAGTCTGGCGATTGACGCCGATTTCGTGTTTGACCTGCACTGCGACAGTGAGGCGCTACTGCACTTGTACGCCTCGCAGTCGCAACGCGCCGAGGCGGCGGAACTCGGCGCGGAACTCGGCGCGGCGGCGATCCTGCTGGAAGAGGAGCCGGGCGGCCGGCCGTTTGATCAAGCCTGCGCCGGTCCGTGGCGGCATCTGCGGGACGCCTTGGCGGGGGAGGGACCGATGCCGCTGGCCTGTTTTGCGACGACGGTGGAGTTGCGCGGCCAGGCGGACGTGAATGACCGGCAGGCAGCGGCGGATGCGGCGGCGCTGCTGCGGTTTCTGCAACGGCGCGGAGTGCTGGCCGGCGATCCGGGGCCATTGCCGGAACCTTGTTGCGAACCTACCCCGCTGGACGCCGTGGATGTGCTGGTTGCGCCGGTCGCCGGAGTGCTGGTTTACGGTAAGGGGCTGGGCGAGCAGGTCAGGGCCGGCGCGATCGTGGCGGAACTGGTTGACCCGCTCGGCGAACCGCTGGGCGCGGCCCGGACACCGGTTCGCGCGGTGACGGATGGTGTGCTGTTGACCCGAATGAGCGAGCGGCTGGCCCGGCCGGGCCAGAAATTCTGCAAGATCGCCGGCCGCGAGCCGCTTGGTTACCGGCGAGCGGGCCAGTTGCTGGAGGATTGATCGCGCTCACACCAGCACTTCCCGGCACGGGGGATGGCTGAGGAACGCGATGGGGCTGGCGGTCAGGCCGTAAGCGCCGGACTGGAACACCACGATTAAATCGCCGATTTCGGTTTTCGCCAGTTCCATTCGGTCGGCTAGCACATCCAGCGGCGTACACAGCGGCCCCACTACGGTCACAACTTCCCGTTCAGCTCCGGTCACCCGGTTGCCGACCACCACCGGATAATTTTTGCGGATCACCTGGCCGAAATTGCCCGACGCCGCCAGGTGCTGATGCAAACCGCCATTGGTGATCAAAAAGGTTTGGCCGCGGGACACCTTGCGATCCACCACTTCGGCGACGTAAATCCCGGCTTCGCCAACCAGATAGCGGCCCAGTTCCAGCACCACCTCCGCCTCCGGCCACCGATCGGCCATGACCGGCAGCCAGCGTTGCAGATTAGCGGCAATCGGTTGCACATTCAGCGGCTGGTCGCCGGGAAAATAGGGAATGCCGAAACCGCCGCCGATATTCAGCAACCACACCCGCCCCGGCGCGTCGTCCGCCAGCCGCAACGCCAGTTCAAAAATGCGGTCGTGGGCCTCGATGATGGCTTCGGCCCGCAGATTCTGGGAGCCGGTAAACAGGTGAAAGCCCTGGAAATCCAGGCCAAGCGCACCAATCCGCCGCAGCAGCGCCGGGACCTGTTCGGCGTCCACCCCAAACGGTTTGGAACCGCCGCCCATCTTCATCCCGGAGGTTTTCAGCTCGAAATCCGGATTGACCCGCACCGCCACCCGGGGTTGCCGACCCTGTTCCGCGCCGAGCCGCGCGACGATTTCCAGCTCACGGGGCGACTCCAGATGCAGGGTAATACCAGCCGCGATAGCGGCGGCCAATTCCACGGGACGTTTGCCGGGACCGGCAAAGCTGATGTGGGCTGCGTTCATGCCGGCGTCCAGCGCCACCTGCATTTCACCCAACGAGGCGACATCCAGGCCATCGACCTGCCGGGCGAGATGCTGCACCAGCGCCGGCATCGGATTGGCCTTGATCGCGTAATGCAGCTTGAGCGTGGGCGGCAAGACTCGTCGCAACCAGGCGACCCGTTGATCGATCAGGCGGCGGTCATAGGCGTAAAACGGGGTTTGCCCAACCCGCGCCGCCAGTTGCAGCAACGACACTCCGCCAATCTGCAGGCAATCATCAACGGCTGGAAACTGGCTCATCGGCCAATGGACGGGTCGGGCGGCATTCATCATCAGCGGGTTGTCCACGGAAGACACGGAAGACACGGAAGGTTATGGCAAGACGATCAAGACCGGCTTCTTTAACCTTCCTCCTGAAACAGTCCGCGCAGTTCCTCCACCAGCGCTTTACGGTCGATCTTGCCGTTGGGATTGCGCGGCAAGCTGCGGGTGCGAATGACAATTTGCAACGGAACCATAAAGTTGGGCAGATGCTGCCGACAATGGGTAATCAGCCCGTTTTCGCTGAGATCCTCGCGCAGACGCTTGACTACCGCGACGATGGCCTGACCCAGCGCCGGGTGTCGAATGCCTAGCGCCGCCGCCTCGGCGACGTGCCCACTGCTGTACAGCACTTCCTCGATTTCGGTCGGACTGACCCGATAGCCGGAAGTCTTGATCAGATCATCCTTGCGGCCAATGAAATACAAAAAGCCGTCTTCGTCCATGCGCACCGTGTCCCCCGACCACACCGCCAGTTCGGGAATGGGCAGGCCGGGATTCTGGTTGGGAACCGGGCGGAATCGTTCAGCGGTTTTAGCGGGATCGTTCCAGTAGCCGAGCGCGACCAGTGAGCCGCGATGGATCAGTTCGCCCGGCTCGCCGGGGGTGCAGGGTGTCCCGTCTTCACGCACTACCAGCACTTCGGCGCTGGGAATGGCCTTGCCAATGGAATCCGGGCGACGGTCCAGCTCGGTCGGGGACAGATAAGTCGAGCGGAACGCCTCGGTCAGGCCATACATCAGAAAGGGCGTGGTGTTGGGCAACGACCGGCGCAGCGCGTCCAGCGTGGCGCGGGGCATGGCGCCGCCGGAATTGGTGATGTAGCGCAGGCCGGCCACCGCCGCTTCCGGCCAGTCCAAGAGCGCCAGTTGCACCCACATCGGCGGCACCGCCGCCAGTCCGGTGATGCCTTCGCGGGCGACGGTGTTGATCACGTCGCGGGGTAACAGATAATCCATCAGCACCGCGCGCGCGCCGGCGACAAAAGCGGTGGTGAGTTGGCTGAGGCCGTAATCGAAGCTGAACGGCAAGACCGCCAGAATTCGGTCTTCCGCCCGGTTCTCCAGATAATCGGCGACGCTGCAAGCGCCGGTCAGCAGGTTGCGATGTGACAGGACCACACCCTTGGGTTTGCCGGTGCTGCCGGAGGTGTACAGAATCGCCGCCATGTCCAGGTCAATGGCCCGCGCTGGGGGACGATGATCGTTGCTGGACAGCAACATCGGCCAGTCGATAATTTGCACCGGCCGGGCCGGGCCGGGCCGGGCGATGGGACCGTCCACCAGGACCAGGCTATGCAGATCGGGGCAATCGGTCAGCAACGGTTGCAGCAGTTCTGCCCGGTCGCGGGCGGTGACCAGGACGCGCGCATTGCAATCGCGCAGAATGTAGGCGACCTGTTCGGGTTTCAGCAGCGGATTGATGGGAACGAAGACCCCGCCAGCCAGCGCGGCGCCAAACAGAGCGGCGACGGTTTCCAGCCGCTTGGACAGATACACGGCGACCCGTTCCGCCCGGTTCAGACCCAGCGCCAGCAGACCCCGCGCTGCACATTGCATTAGGCCCGCCAGATCGGCGTAATTTATCGTCATTTGCCGATGGACGATGGCGGCGGCTTCCGGGTGACGATCCGCCTGTTCGAGAATCAGTTCGTGCAGCAGTCTGGCCATACGCGGTTCCGGGGTTTGAGCAGCGGCGGTTGGTTCACCGTCGAGATCACAAGCATAGAAGGGAAAACATGAAAAATCAGGAGACTAGCCCAGCGTGGGTATTGTACACAACCAGCGGTTGCCATTTGTGCGAACAAGCGGAGGCGCGGTTGCGCCAAGCGGGCCTGGCCGTTAGTCTGGTGGAGATCGCCGATGATGCGGCGTTGCTGGAGCGCTACGGCGTGCGGATTCCGGTGTTGCGCCGCCTGGATACGGGCGCGGAACGGGACTGGCCTTTCGATCCGACGGTGTTTCAATAAACCCTGTTTCAGTGAACCCTTGACCGATTGGACGTTTTGCAAAAATAAGCACTATTCAGTCAATCCCCTGAGTCGATCCTCTGAGTAAATCCATGACTTCCCCGACTTCTCCCGAAGAACTGTTTGACGAAAACAAACTGATCGCCTTGCGCCGTCAGAAATTGAATGAACTGCGCCAGCGTGGCAATCCCTATCCAACCGACTTTCGCCGCAATGCCCTGGCGGCGGAATTGCAGGCTGCCGATGGCGGCAAGGACAGCGCGGCTTTGGAGGCGGAACCTCGACGAGTCGCCATTGCTGGCCGGATGCTGGCCAAGCGCATCATGGGCAGGGCCAGTTTCGCCCGGTTGCGCGACCTGTCTGGCGACATGCAGCTTTTCATTCAGAAAAACGCCCTGCCGGAGGGACGGTATGAGGAATTCAAGACCTGGGATCTAGGCGACATTCTCGGCGCTGAAGGCACGATGTTCAAAACTAAAACCGGCGAATTATCGGTGAAAGTCGATTCGCTGCGACTGCTGACCAAATCGCTGCGGCCCTTGCCGGAGAAATTTCACGGTCTGGCCGATCAGGAAACCCGCTATCGGCAACGCTATGTGGACCTGATCATGAACGAGTCGACGCGTGCAGTATTTCAGTTGCGCTCGGCGATGATCGCCCATATCCGCGAGTTTTTTAACCGACGCGGCTTTCTGGAAGTTGAGACGCCGATGATGCAGCCGATTCCCGGCGGCGCGGCGGCCCGGCCTTTCGCCACCCATCACAATGCGCTGGATATGCCATTGTACTTGCGGATCGCCCCGGAGCTGTATTTGAAGCGGCTGGTAGTGGGCGGATTTGAAAAAGTGTACGAGATCAACCGCAATTTTCGTAATGAAGGGCTGTCCACTCGCCACAATCCCGAATTCACCATGTTGGAGTTTTATCAGGCGTATGCCGATTACCGCGACCTGATGGATTTGACTGAGGAATTACTGCGCGGCATGGCGCAAACTCTGTTGGGCGATACGCGGATTTCCTGCCAGGGCGAGACTTACGATTTCAGCCAGCCCTTTCGGCGCTTGACGGTCAAGGAAGCCATTTTGTACTTCAATCCGGCGATAGCTGCGGTCGATCTGGAGCATCTGGACAGCGCCCGGCGAATTGCGGAAAACCTGGGATTAAAGATTCCGGAGGGTTATGGACTGGGGCGGATGCAACTGGATATTTTTGATCTGACGGTCGAGCATCAATTGCGCGATCCGACCTTTATTACCGCTTATCCGACCGAAGTATCGCCATTGGCCCGCTGCAATGATCAAGATCCCAGCATTACCGATCGCTTTGAATTATTTGTAGGCGGGCGGGAAATCGCTAATGGTTTTTCCGAGCTGAACGATCCCGAAGACCAGGCTGAACGGTTTCGCAACCAGGCTAAAGCCAAAGCTGCTGGCGATCATGAGGCGATGCACTACGATGCTGATTATATCCGGGCGCTGGAGTACGGCTTACCGCCAACCGCAGGAGAGGGAATTGGCATTGACCGGTTGGCGATGCTGTTTGCCGACGCGCCGTCCATCCGTGATGTGCTGTTATTTCCGCACTTGCGGCCAGAGTGACGCCGCCGGTTTCCGTCTGACGGTTCGTTACTGATCCAGTGCGCTATCGGTTATTGAAACTCCGCCCAGCCGTTAGAGACTGTCGCAAAACTCGCCATTGATCGGGAAGAAAAATTTAGCGCTGAACCCACTTCTAGCCAGTTTTGACCCAACTCCATCATCAAACAAATCAATGAGTTAATTTTTAGACGGCTTCTTGACGATGTGACGAGGCGTGATGTGCGCGCTTCGGCGGATAGCTTGGCGGACTTTGCCCAGGCGTGGAAAACTGGGCAGGCCAGTTCGCCACGCATTAGTTTTGCCACCCCGGAATTACTGTGGAAGGTGTTGACCGCGAAACGCTGACAACGCCTCAAGGCGCTGACAGGTGCGAGGCTGGCGACGATTCGGGCAGCGGCGCGGCAGGCGGGGCGCGATGTGAAGACGGTCCATTCCAGCAAGGCCCGTTGCGTCCAGCGGAGGATTTGCATCATTGCGGCATCCCCATGTCCCCGCAGTCTGGTAAAATTATCATTGAACCATCTAAACCTCAGTCGAAACCCATCAAAATTCATCCAAAGGACGATCTTATGAACGCGCATAAACTGCTGGCATCCGCCCTGATTTTAGGACTGGGCGCACTGGCGGGCTGCTCCGCAGAAAAGCCGGATAAGCCAGTCAGCTTTCAGAAAGACGTGTATCCGATTCTCAAGACGAGCTGCGCCGAGTGCCACACCCCACCCAACGGCGAGGGCTATCAGAAAAGTGGTCTGGCGGTGGACACCTATGAAGGACTGATGAAAGGCACCAAAATGGGGCCGGTCATCATCCCTGGTCAGCCTCTTAACAGCACCCTCAATCGGTTGATCGAAGGCCGCCCCGGCGTGAATCCCTCAATCCAGATGCCGCATGGCAAAGTCAAGCTGCCGGAAGAAAAACTGGCGCTGATCCGCAAGTGGGTCGATCAGGGCGCCAAGAACAACTAAACCCTGCCGCTCCCGCCGCTGCGCCACCCTTCTCCTTGATGGGAGAAGGGATTTCCGCCTCAAATCCCCCGTCGTTCGCCCCGCTGCCTTTCTGATTGCGGGCGCAAAGTTATTTCCGAACCTTCATCCTGGGAATGCACATGGTCAGCTCCCGACAAACCGCGCTGGCCGGCGCGGATTTCGATACTTGGCTCAAAACCCGACCGGTTCCCTGGTCGCCGGCGCAAATCGAGATCGTGCGTTGCGCCTATGCCTGTAGCGGCGAGCCGGAATTGGCGGTCGCCGATCTGCTGGCTGACCTGGGTATGGATCATGAGGTGGTCGCCGCCGCACTGCTCCATGAACCCGCCGCGACCGGCCAGATCAAGCCGGCGATGTTGCAAAACGACTTTGGGCCAGCCATCGCCCGGCTGGTCGCCGGCGTCGCCAAACTCGACACGATCAGCGATTTGCATCAGAGCAGCCAGCATGCCGGCCACCAACTCGAAAGCCTGCGCAAAATGCTGCTGGCGATGGCCCAGGACGTGCGGGTGGTGCTGATCAAGCTGGCGATGCGGTTGCACGACTTGCGCCGACTGGGCCAGCAGTCTGCTGAAGAACAACGACGCATTGCTAAAGAGACGCTGGATATCTTCTCGCCACTGGCCAACCGGCTTGGCATCGGTCGCATCAAATGGGAGATGGAAGACCTCGCATTGCGTTATCTGGACTCGGTGGTCTACAAACAAATCGCCGCCGCCCTCGATCAGCGCCGCACCGACCGCGAATACTATATTGATCAGGTTATCGCCGAGTTGCGCAGCCATTTGCAGGAGGCCGGTCTGCACGCCGAGGTCAGTGGCCGGGTCAAGCATATCTACAGCATCTGGCGCAAGATGCAGCGCAAGAAGCTGTCCTTCGAGCAGATTTTCGACGTGCGGGCGGTGCGGGTGATGGTGGAGTCGGTGAGCGACTGCTACGCCGCGCTGGGGGTGACCCATACCCTGTGGAACCATATTCGCCGCGAATTCGACGACTACATCGCCCATCCCAAGCCCAACGGCTATCAATCGCTGCACACCGCCGTCATCGGGCCGGAGGGGCGGGCGGTTGAAGTCCAAATCCGCACCTTCGATATGCACCAAAACGCCGAACTGGGGGTCGCCGCCCACTGGCGCTACAAGGAAGGCGGCGGACCGGGCGATGCCGCCGCCCAACAGATCGCCTGGCTGCGACAGATGCTGGAATATCGCGAGGATGACAGCGACGATGGCGATCTGCTGGAGCGGTTCAAGGCCGAGGCGTTCCAGGATCGGGTGTACGCGATCACCCCCAAGGGCGCGATTGTCGAATTGCCCCAAGGCGCGACCCCGCTCGATTTCGCCTACCACGTCCACACCGAAGTCGGCCACCGCTGCCGGGGCGCCAAGGTCAACGGCCGGATCGTGCCGCTGACCTACGAGCTCAAGAACGGCGAGCAGGTGGACGTGCTGACCGCCAAAAGCGGCGGCCCCAGCCGCGACTGGCTCAGTCCGCATCTGGGCTATGTCAAAAGCAACCGGGCGCGGGCCAAAATCCGCCAATGGTTCATCCAGCAGGATCAGGACAAGAACATCGCCGCCGGTCGCGCCGCTCTCGAACGGGAATTTCAGCGACTGGGAGTGCGCCAGATCAAGCTGGAAAAAGTGGCGGAAAAGCTCAACTTCGCCAAACCGGATGAACTGTTCGCCACGCTCGGTCACGGCGCCTTGACCACCGCGCAAGTGATCGCCCGGATTCCTGAACTACTCTCGACCGCGCCGGCCCATGGCGACACTTTGCCAGTGGTTCGCAAGGCCAAGCCGGTTGAAACGGGCAAGAGCGGCGATGTGCAGATTCGCGGGGTCGGGCGGCTGATGACCCAGATGGCCCATTGCTGCCAGCCGGCGCCGTTTGAACCGATTGCCGGCTACATCACCCAGGGGCGGGGCGTAACCATTCATCGTCAGGATTGCGCCAATCTGCTGGGGCTGGCCAACCAGCATCACGAACGGGTGATCGAAGTCAGTTGGGGCGATACTCCAGCCACCTATCCAGTCGACATCATGATCATCGCCTACGACCGTTCGGGATTGCTACGCGACATCACGTCAGTGCTGGCCAACGATCAGGTCAATGTGCTCGGGGCGAATACCCTGACCGACCGGGATACGTCCATCGCCCGGATGGGCTTAACCTTGGAAATTACCGATGTGGTGCAACTGAGCCGGGTGCTGGACAAGATCAGCCAGTTGCATAACGTGGTGGAGGCGTATCGAAAAGTGTGAACCGGCAGTTATCGCGTTGAGCGCCACCACAGCCGATAGCCGAGCAGGATCGCCAGCGTTCCCCCGTACAGCAACGGCTCGGTTAAATCGGCCTTGACCAGCCACGCATAGTGCAACACCCCTAACACCGCGATCAGATAAACCAGCCGGTGCAAGCGCTGCCAGTTGCGCCCCAACCGCTTCATCATTCCCTGAGTCGAGGTGATCGCCAGCGGAATCAATAGCAGGAAAGCCGCAAAGCCAACGGTGAGATAAGGCCGTTTGATCACATCCGCAACAATGGCCGATCCGTCGAAAAACTGGTCGAAAATCAGATAGACGGCAAAATGCAAACTGACATAGAAGAACGCGAACAGCCCCAGCATCCGCCGGAATTGCTGCAACCGGTTCCAGCCGGTCAAGCGCCGCGTCGGCGTCACCATCAAAGTCAGCAGCAAAAATCGCAGACTCCAGTCGCCGGTGCGATGACTGAGCGTTTCCACCGGATTAGCGCCCAGCTCTCCCTGCCACGCCAACCAGCCGATCCAGAACAGCGGCAGCAAACTCGCCAGAAAAACCAGTGGCTTGGCGACAAGGAAAAACCGGCGGGTTGCTTGTGGAGTCATGGCAGGGTATTCGCTGGACACAAAAAAGCCGGAACTTGCGTTCCGGCTAAAGAACCACCAAAGGAAGGTGTAGAGAAGAACAACATCTGAACGATGTCGGCGAGCAGTTTAGTCGGTTTTGCTGCAATGCGTCAAGATTTTTCAGAAGCGCAACAAAAGTTTTTTGCAGGGCATAAAAAAACCGGAGCAACTTGCTTGCTCCGGCCAAAGAACCACCAAAGGAGGATTGAAAAACAACATCCAGATAAATGCTGCAATGCAGTATAAAATGGCTATTGCATTGCGTCAATACTTTTACCGAAAACCATTCATTTCATCGTTTATCAATCAGTTCAAACATTTCGCAACACGATTTTTCCCATTTGTTCCGCCGCCAGCAGCCGGCGATGCGCAGCGACCGCCTGCTCCAAAGGCCAGGTTTGATCGATGATCGGCTCGATGCGGTGGTCGGCGACAAAGCGCAACATCGCCGCAAATTCATCCGGCGATCCCATCGTCGATCCGATAATCCGCGCCTGGCGAAAGAACAGCCGCACCATGTCCAATCCGGGTGAATTACCTGCGGTTGAACCGTAAACCACCAGTCGCCCGCCCGGTTTCAGCACCGAGAAACAGCCTTTGAACGCCGGGCCGCCGGTTCCATCCACCACCACATCCACGCCGCCGGTCAACTTGGCCAACTGCTGATCCCAATCTTCCGCCCGGTAATTGACGCCGCCCGCCGCGCCCAGTCGCCGGGCCTGCTCCAGCTTGCGGTCATCGCCGCTGGTGACAAACACCCGCGCGCCCAGCGCGACTGCCCATTTCAACGCAAAAGTGGCTACGCCACCGCCGATGCCGGTCACCAGCACCGTTTCGCCCGGTCGCGCTGCGCCCTGGGTCATCAGCGCCCGCCACGACGTCAGCCCGGCCAACGGCAGCGCCGCCGCCTGTTCCCAGTTCAAATGGGCCGGCTTGGGAAACAAATGCGCGGCGGGAACGCACAGGTATTCGGCGAAGGTTCCGGGGTCAGGCATACCCAACACCCGGAAAGTCGAACTGGGAAACCGGGGATTGGAACCCCAGTCATAGGCGGGATAGATCACGACTTCCTGACCAAGCCAGTCCTGCTCGAGCAAATCGTCCGGAACCTTCGGGCCGATTTTGTCCACTACCCCGGCGCCGTCCGAGCCGGCGGTGCAGGGCAGGCGAATGCCGGGATATTGGCCGAGGGTAATCCAGACGTCGCGGCGGTTGAGGGCCGCGGCGTACAGCCGCACCCGCACTTGCCCTGGCCCTGGCTCCGGAAGAGGGATCTCTTCGACCTGCAACTGATCGGGACCGCCGAGTTGACGGAGGATGACCGCTTTCATAGGGTAGTCTCCCTGGGGATGGTGATGAATGATTTTAACTGGGCGATGGCGCTTTCCCGCAAATTCATCATCGGGAATTCATAAGTAGCGTAGACCAATCCGGAAACCAGATAGGTCAAAACCAGCATGAGCGCGATGCATGGCAATGCGCCCGCTCCGGGTTGACCTGCAAAATAGCTGGAAAATATCAGAGTCTGAATCATGTTATAGATTAGGAAATTGCACAGATACATCGAATACGACCACAATGCCGTTTTCCTGAAAAACCAGCCCAAAATGGATCGTTCGGCCATTCTCAGATCCAGCATGTAGGGCACCACCAAGGTAAAACCGGCTGAGGTGAGACTGAATTGCAGTGTTTTTAGAAAGTAACTGTGGTCCTGATCTAGATTGAAGTAAGCGAACATCGATATGGACAGCGCGATTAACCCGATGATCAGCAGCTGATTTTGCCAATTTCTGATCCGGATTTGGTCAATGAAGCAGGACAGGTAAATACCATAGATCAGCGCGTCCAGCCTGAAAATAACGACTTTCCTGATGCCGGCATCCCAAAGCAACGATGGTTCAAGCGCGGCGCTGGTTAACCTGAGCAGGGTCGAAAACAGCAGCAGGAGCGCGCCGCCAGCCAGATAAGCCGTTTCAGGTTTTAGTCGGGCGTTAATCAGCATCCAGATCATGATCGGAAACAGCAGGTAAAAATATTCCTCTATGGATAAACTCCAAGCTTCAGGAAAAAAAACCGGATGCTCCCAAGCCAGATTTTGTGCGAAGATGAGATAACTGAATAAGGACTGTGGCAAAATTCCATTCAGATAAAAATACCAAAAAATATTGAGAATCAGAAATAACAGATAACAGGGGATAGTTCTGAACCATCGCTTGATCCAGAAAAAAATCAGCCAGTGACTCGAAGGAGGAACAGCCAGATTCCTGATGATTTTTCCAATCAGGAATCCGCTCAGGACAAAAAAGAGCTCCACTCCCCAGAAACCGCAGAAGTAGCTAATCAACTTGATGGATTCGGATTGCGGAACAGCCTGGATGACAAAGAAGATGGTGTGGGAGGCCAGGACCAGCAGAATGGCGGTCGCCCGAAGGACATCAAGGCCATAGTTACGGTTCATCGTTGAGCAGGATCGAGTGAGCATCGGTTGATAGGGTTCAGGCAAAATGATGGGGGGCGCTGACCAATGGCCGGCGCAGGCTGCTCCTGATTGTTCAACGATGATAGACGATACCTATCCGGTACAATGACGGATCCTTAGGCGATCAGGCGACCTGCAGGGCGATCCATCCCTTTCCAGTTTCAAACCGGTCGCCGCTAAAGCAGGGGGCTGGAAAATACCATCTTTATCTTGTTGTTTTTGCGGAATCATCACATCCCCAGCCAGCCGTTTTCATCCGCCCCTTATTCACTTCCGGCCAAAATGGTCTACGTTTACCGGGTAAGTCCAGTTTGACCGGGCACACCACGCCGGAGAGGGTTCCGCCGCCGGTGTGCCGCTCACAGCGTATGCCCAACGACCCGGCCAACCCTTGCAGCTCAGGCCCGGCGCATACTGGAAGACCTGTATCGGGAACCCCGGCGTCCGGGCATCCCGCCACCAGAGACGATGACGAAGAGAAGCACGATGACTGACAACCCTATCAATATGACCCGCCCGCTGGACCTGACGCACGAGAAGCACAACGTCGGTCCGGAGCGCATCCAGCGGCCGATTTACGCCGATCTGCTCCCGACCTGCAACAACGCCTGTCCGGCGGGCGAAAATATCCAGGCTTGGCTGACCCACGCCCAGGCGGGCCGGTTCAAGGAAGCCTGGCAGAGCCTGACCGAAAACAATCCGATGCCGGCCATTCACGGCCGGGTGTGCTACCACCCCTGCGAAACGGCTTGCAATCGCGGCAAGCTCGACTCCTCGGTCAGTATTCACGCAGTGGAGCGCTTCCTCGGCGATCTCGCCTTGCAGGAAAACTGGCAGTTTGAAGTCAGCGCCCCATCCAGCGGCAAGCGGGTGCTGGTGGTCGGCGCCGGTCCCAGCGGCCTGTCCGCCGCCTACCACCTGGCCCGACTGGGCCACGAGGTCGAAATTTACGAGGCCGGGCCAATGGCTGGCGGGATGATGCATTTCGGCATCCCCTCCTACCGGTTGCCCCGCGATGTGCTGGACGCCGAGATCAAACGGATTGAAACCATGGGCGTCAAGATCGTCCTCAACCACCGGGTCGACGATCTGCTGGCCGAAAAACGGCAAGGCGATTTCGACGCTATCTTTGTCGCGGTCGGCGCCCACATCAGCAAGCGCACCGATATCCCCTCCCGCGACGCCGGCAAGATGTTCGACGCGATCAGTTTCCTCAAGGACGTGGAATCGGGCAGCGCCCCGAAACTGGGACGGCGCGTCGCCATTTACGGCGGCGGCAACACCGCGATGGACGCTGCCCGGGTCGCCAAGCGCCTGGGCTATGAACCGCTGATTATCTATCGCCGCGACCGCGCCCACATGCCCGCCCACGATTTTGAAGCGACCGAGGCGCTGGAGGAGGGCGTGAAAATCCACTGGCTGCGCACCATCAAGAACATCGAGGAAACGAAGTTCACGGTGGAAGTCATGGAGGTGGACGAGAAAGGCCGGCCGCGTCCCACCGGACAGTTTGAAACCCTGGAAGCCGATGCGCTGATTATGGCGCTCGGTCAGGATGTTGACACCAGCTTCATGCAGAAGGTGCCGGGGGTTCAGTTCAAGGCCGACGGCGTGGTCATCGTCAACGACCAGATGATGACCGGCAGTCCGGGGCTGTTCGCCGGCGGCGACATGGTGCCGTCTGACCGCACTGTGACCATCGGGGTCGGTCACGGCAAGAAAGCTGCCCGCAACATCGACGCCTGGCTGCGCGGTGAAGCCTACGTCAAGCCGCCCAGGCACGATCTGGCGACTTTCGACAAGCTGCATGTCTGGTACTACACCGATGCTGCCCAGCGCCCGCAGGGTCATCTGGATATCAAGGGTCGCCAGAGCAGTTTCGAGGAAGTGGTGGGTGGCCTGACCCAGAAGGAAGCGTTGTACGAGGCCAAACGCTGCCTGTCCTGTGGCAACTGCTACGAGTGCGACGGCTGCTTTGGCGCTTGCCCCGAAGATGCGGTGATCAAGCTGGGGCCAGGCAAGCGCTACCGCTACGACTACGATCTCTGCACCGGCTGCGCGGTGTGCTTCGAGCAATGTCCCTGCCATGCCATCGAGATGATCCCCGAACCGCCGGCAGCGGCCTAACCACCAGAATTTCACCGCCCGCCGCCTGCGCGGGCCAGATTAAAGAGAAGCGCAATGACTGAACGGCAAGTCACTACCATTGACGGCAACGAGGCTGCGGCCTATGTCGCCTATCGGGTTAACGAAGTTTGCACCATCTATCCCATCACTCCGTCCTCGACGATGGCCGAACTGGCCGATCAATGGTCGGCGGAGGGCGTCAAGAACATCTGGGGCAGCGTCCCGCTGGTCATGGAAATGCAGAGCGAAGGCGGCGCGGCGGGCGCGGCGCATGGCGCATTGCAGACCGGGGCGCTGACCACCACGTTCACCGCCTCGCAGGGACTCATGTTGATGATTCCCAACATGTACAAGATCGCCGGCGAACTGACCTCGGCGGTGTTCCATGTCGCGGCCCGCTCGCTGGCGACCCAGGGGTTGTCGATCTTCGGCGACCATCAGGACGTGATGGCGGTGCGCCCGACCGGCTTCTGCCTGCTGGCCTCCAGTTCGGTGCAGGAAGCGCACGATATGGCGCTGATCGCCCAGGCCGCGACCCTGGAAGCGCGGGTGCCGTTTATCCATTTCTTCGACGGCTTCCGCACCTCACACGAAGTCAACAAACTGACCCTGCTGACCGATGACGAGATCCGGGCGATGATCTCGGATGATCTGGTGCTGGCCCATCGCGCCCGCGCCCTGAATCCCGACCGGCCGTTCATTCGCGGCACCGCCCAGAATCCCGACACTTATTTCCAGAGCCGCGAGACGGTCAATCCGTTCTACGCCAAGGTGCCGGGGATCGTGCAGGCGGCGATGGACAAGTTCGCCGGGCTGACCGGTCGCCGCTATAACCTGTTCGACTACTACGGCGATCCGGCGGCGGAGCGGCTGCTCGTCATCATGGGTTCCGGGGTGGAAGCCGCCTGCGAAACTGCCGCCTGGCTCAATCAGCACGGCGAGAAGGTCGGCGTGTTGCAGGTGCATTTGTATCTGCCATTGTCGGCCAGTCATTTCCTGGCGGCGTTGCCTGCCAGCGTCAAATCCATTGCGGTGCTGGATCGCACCAAGGAGCCGGGGGCGACTGGCGAGCCGATGTACATGGACGTGGTCAACACCCTGTTCGAGGCGCAGGCGACCGGGACGCTGCCGATGGCTGCGATGCCCCGAGTGATTGGCGGTCGCTACGGGCTGTCGTCCAAGGAATTTACCCCGGCGATGGTCAAGGCGGTGTTCGACGAACTGCGGAAAGATCAGCCCAAGAATCACTTCACGGTCGGCATCACTGACGATGTGACCTTCACCAGTCTGGAGGTTGATCCGAATTTCATCATCGAATCCGATCAAGTGGTGCGGGCGATGTTTTTCGGCCTGGGCGCGGACGGCACCGTTGGGGCGAACAAGAACTCGATCAAGATCATCGGCGACGACCCGGAGTTTTACGCGCAGGGCTATTTCGTCTATGACTCGAAAAAATCCGGGTCGCAGACCGTTTCCCATCTGCGCTTTGGCCCCGATCCGATCCGCTCATCGTATCTGGTGCAATCGGCCAACTTTATCGGCTGCCACCAGTTCAACTTCCTCGACCGCGGCGATGTGCTGAAGCGGGCGGCGCAGGGGGCGATTGTCCTGCTCAACACCAGTCCCCATGAGCCGGAAGAGGCCTGGGATCGGCTGCCGCGCCCGGTGCAGGACGAGATCATCGCCAAGAAGCTGGAGATCTACGGGATCAACGCCGAAAAGGTGGCCCGCGATAATGGCATGGGGACGCGGATCAACACCATCATGCAGACCTGTTTCTTCGCCATTTCCAAGGTGCTGCCCCGCGATAAGGCGATTGAAAAGATCAAGTACTCGATCAAGAAGACCTACACCCGCAAGGGTGAAGAAGTGGTGAAGAAGAACTTCGAGGCGGTCGATAACACCCTGATTAACCTGCGTCAGATCGCGGTGCCCGCCCTGGCGAGCAGCGTTCGGCGCTTGCCGCCTATCGTGCCGGCAGGGGCGCCGGACTTTGTGCAGCGGGTGACGGCGATGATGATGGCCGGACGCGGCGACGAGCTGCCAGTCAGCGCCTTGCCGATTGATGGCACTTACCCCAGCGCCACCACGCAATGGGAAAAGCGCAACATCTCGACCTTCGTGCCAATCTGGGAGCCGAACATCTGCATCCAGTGCGGCAATTGCAGCATGGTGTGCCCGCATGGCGTGATCCGCTCCAAGTTCTATCACGACGCCAGCCTGGAAACTGCCCCGGCAGCATTCAAACACGCCCCGATTGACGCACGCGGCTTCCCGGATATCCGCTACACCTTGCAGATTTATCTGGAAGACTGCACCGGCTGCGGCTTGTGCGTGGAAGTCTGTCCGGCCAAGAGCAAGGAGCAGACCGGGCGCAAGGCGATCAACATGAGCCGCAAGGAGCCGGTGCTGGAGAACGAACGGGCCAATATCGGCTTCTTCGAGACCCTGCCGGAAGTGGATCGCGGCCGGGTGGATTTCTCCACCGTGCGCGGGGTGCAGTTCCTGCCGCCGCTGTTCGAGTTCTCCGGGGCCTGCGCCGGTTGCGGCGAAACGCCCTATGTCAAATTGCTCTCGCAACTGTTCGGCGACCGGCTGTTGGTGGCGAATGCGACCGGCTGCTCCTCGATTTACGGCGGCAACCTCCCGACCACCCCGTGGGCGGTCAATCACGAAGGACGCGGTCCAGCCTGGTCCAATTCGCTGTTTGAGGACAACGCCGAATTTGGCCTGGGCTTCCGCCTGACCGCTGACAAGCACTTGGGTTATGCCCAAGAGCTGCTGCGGGCGCTGGCGGATAAAATCGGCGCGGATCTGGTGGATGACCTGATCAATGCTGAACAGACTACCGAGACCGATATTCGTCGCCAGCGCGGCCGACTTGCCGAGTTGAAACAACGGTTGTCGGAAATCGCTGACCCGCGCGCCCGGCAACTGCTGGCGGTCGCCGATCAGATGGTGCGGCGTAGCGTGTGGATCGTCGGCGGCGACGGCTGGGCTTACGACATCGGCTCATCCGGGGTCGATCATGTGCTATCGACCGGGCGCGATGTGAATATCCTGGTGATGGATACCGAGGTTTATTCCAACACCGGCGGCCAGATGTCCAAATCCACCCCGATGGGGGCGGTCGCCAAATTCGCGGCGGCGGGCAAACAGGTCGGCAAGAAGGACATCGCCATGCAGGCGGTTTCCTACGGCAATGTTTATGTCGCGCGGATCGCTTTGGGCGCCAACCCGCAGCAGGCGCTGCTGGCGTTTCGCGAGGCTGAAGCCTATGACGGGCCGGCGCTGATTCTGGCTTATAGCCACTGCATCGCCCACGGCATCAACATGCAGCGCGGGCTGGATCAGCAGCATCTGGCGGTAGAGTCCGGGCATTGGCCGCTGTTCCGCTACAACCCGGCCGTCAGCGACTCGAATGAAAACCCGTTTATTCTCGATTCGCCGCGTCCGAAGATCCCGCTCAAGAAGTACGCCTACAATGAGATGCGCTACAAGGTGCTGGCTCACACCAATCCCCAGCAGGCGGAACACCTGATGGATTTGGCGCAACAGGCCATTAACCGGCGTTGGACCATGTATGAAGATATGGCGGCCCGCAGCGGCGATACCTTCCATCCGAAGTTCAAGCCTTGAGTATTGAAGGTTAACGGTTAAAGACTAAAGGATTCAGGGTGAGTTATGCAGGGTTTTCCTGCCCCCTGAATCCTGACGCTTAAGACCTGGCCTTTCATACCCCGAACCCCTGGCGTGGAATTTTTCCTGCACATTATTTAGGGAATGATCATGGATTTAAGAACGACTTATATGGGGATGGAACTGAAACATCCTCTCGTAGTTTCGGCGTCGCCGCTGGCGGGGAGCGTCGCCAATATCAAGCGCCTGGAAGATGCGGGCGCAGCAGCGGTGGTGCTGTTCTCACTGTTCGAGGAACAGTTGAAGCACGACAGCGCAGCGCTGGAGTATCTGATGACCGCCGGCACCGAGAGCTTCGCCGAGTCGCTCAGCTACTTTCCGGAAGTGGACGACTATACGGTCGGCCCCGACACCTATCTGGATCTGTTGCGGCGGGCCTCTCAGGCGGTGGACATTCCGATCATCGGCAGCCTGAACGGCATTACCAACACCGGCTGGATCGAGTACGCCCAGTTGATGCAGCAGGCCGGGGCGCGAGGGATCGAGCTGAATATCTACTACATCCCCGCCGACCTGACCACCAGTGGCCGCGAGGTTGAAGATCGCTATCTGGACATCGTCAAGGCGGTGAAGGCCGCAGTCACGGTGCCGGTGGCGGTCAAACTCAGTCCGTTCTTCAGCGCGATTGGCTCGATGGCCAAGTCACTGGATGACGCCGGGGCTGATGCGCTGGTGCTGTTCAACCGTTTCTATCAGCCGGATTTCGATCTGGACCGACTGGAAGTCGCGCCGAACCTGCAATTGAGCACCCCGGATGAGATTCGCCTGCCGCTGCTGTGGATTGCAGTGCTGTACGGCAAGTTGCGGGCTTCGCTGGGCGCGACCCGGGGGGTGCATACCCCGATTGAAGTGGTGAAATATCTGATGGCGGGGGCTGATGCGGTGATGACCACCTCAGCGCTGCTCAAAAATGGCGTCAATTACCTGTCCACCCTGCGCGATGGCCTGAAAACCTGGATGGAGATTCACCAGTATGCGTCGGTGGCGCAGATGAAGGGATCGATGAGTCAGCAGAACGTGGCCGATCCGACCGCCTTTGAGCGCGCTAACTACATCAAGACCTTGGAGAGCTACAAGGGTAATTACGCCTGATCACTGCTGGAGTCTGATTGGCCTCAGTCTTTTGCTTGGAGGTCTTTGGGGGATCGCAAGGAGCGATCCCCTTTTTTGTGGGCTATTGATAATAATCGCTCTAAAGTTTGGCAGGTCGCTTGCCCAATTTGCGTTGCAGGGTGCGGCGGTGCATGTTCAGTTGCCGGGCAGTGGCGGAGATATTGCCGCAGTTGTCGTGCAGCACCCGCTGAATGTGTTCCCATTCCAGCCGGTTGACGCTCAGCGGTCAGGCGCTGAGCGGGATGGCCGGATCGCCGCTATTGACCACAAACGCCGCCAGAATTTGATCAGCATCAGCGGGCTTGGGCAGGGAGTTGATCGCGCCAAGCTTGATCGCCGTGACCCCCGTAGCAATGCTGACGTAGCCGGCCATGATCGGGCGACTGACTGGTTTAACACGCCAGCAGCTGCGGAAACGGGCGCTCTTGGCGACTGCCAGCGCAGCGGCCCCAACTGCTGAGTGGCTCCAGCGGAGTGCAATCGCTGACCGGGGCGCCTTGCATCCCGACGCTGGGCGGGCAATGCTTATAGGCAATCCTCATCCACCGGAGAAACCCCATGTCCAGCCGCTTGCCCCTGACCCTGTTGTTTTACGCCGCCCTGCTGCCGATCACCGCCCACACCGCCAGTTACGACTGCACCCGCGCCACGACTGCTGCCGAAATCGCGGTCTGCGATAACCCCGGCCTCAACCGCATGGATGAAGACCTGGCGGTGCAATATCGCTCCCTGCTTAACCAGTTGCCGCCGCGCCGCGCCGATGCCTTGCGCGATGATCAGCGCTCCTGGCTGGTCGCCCGCAACAGTTGCGGGGCCGATGTGCGCTGCCTGCGCGCCCGCTACGAGGAACGGATCGCCCGGTTGAATGAGTATTGATGGCGGTCACTCCCACCGGAACAGCCACGCCCCGACCGCCATGAGTCCCGCGCTCATCGCGGTCAGCGCCAATAGATGCCCGGAAATATCCGCTAGACCGGCGCCATCGATCATGATGGCCCGCGCCGCATCGATCATGTGGGTCAGTGGGGCAAACTGGGCGCATTCCTGTAAAAAGGGATGGACGCCTTCCAGAGAGAACCAGACGCCGGACAGGAAGGTCATCGGCCAACTCAGCAGGTTGAGCAACCCGCCCGCCAGTTCCTCACTGGTGGTCCGGGCTGAAACCACCATGCCCAGACTGATCAGACTCAACGCGCCAATGGCGAACACCAGCAGCAGATTCCAATAGGAGCCGTGCATGGGAAAACCGATAAAGAAATCGGCGCCGGCGAAAACCAGCACCGTGGTCGCCAGAGTCAGCCACCAGCGCGACGCCACCTGGGCGGACAGGAATTCCAGCGGGGTCAATGGAGTCGCCTTCAGCCGCTTGAGCATCCCATTCTTGCGGTAGCGAACAATCACATAGCCAACCCCGAACAGGCAACTGAACATCATGTTCATCGCCAGTACGCCGGGCGCGACCCAATCCACATAGCGGATCATCCGGCCACTGACCCGCTGCTTGCTGAACTCCGACGGCGCAGCGGAACCGCGCAAGACCTGCTCCAGGATATAACCCTTGGGCGATTCATCGTTGATCCAGTAGCGTCGCCCTGTGGGATCGAACAGCATATCCAGTTGGTGGCGTTCGACTTTAGTCAAAGCAGCCGGCAGTTCGGCAGCAGGCACAAACTGGACATAGCGAGTCTGGAGAAAAGCGCTCCCATCGGCATCGCCGAGGACGCCGACTTTGTACAGCGCCAGTCCCGGCCCGGAAAAAGCAAAGGCAAACCCGGCGATCAGCGAGATCGGAAACAGCAGATTCCAGGTCAGGGTTGAGCGGTCGCGCAGGAATTCCCGGTTGCGGCAGATCAGCAAGGCCCAGAACCGGGTGAAATTCAAGTCCGCAACTCCCGCCCGGTCAGCTCCAGAAATAAATCTTCCAGGGTGCGCGGGCGGATTTGTAACCGCGCCAGCGAGATATGCTGCGCCAGCAATTCCTGAATGGCGGCATTGACATCGCAGGTGAGGATTTCCACTGCATCCCTGCCCCGCATCATGGTCAGCCCCAACTGTGGCGGTGGATCAGGAAAATCCGCCAGTGGCAATTGCAGCACTACGTCATCGAAATGGGCCGCCAGCAGAGCGTGCGGCGTCCCCTGAGCAATGATCCGCCCGTGATCCATGATCGCGATTTCATCGCAGAGATGATAAGCCTCTTCCATGTAGTGCGTGGTCAGCAGGACCGTCTTGCCCCGCGCCT
>JAJHPN010000290.1 GCA_020890855.1 Candidatus Contendibacter sp.
GCCTTGAATGGCTCGACCGGCGTGCAGCGAGTCCGCTCCGTCTCCGCCGTCGGCCTGTCCATCGTTTTCGTGGAATTCGACTGGAGCCAAGACATTTACCTGGCGCGGCAACTGGTCGGCGAGAAGCTCGCCGCCACCCGCGACCGCTTGCCCGCCGGCATCGAACCCCAGATGGGGCCGATTTCGTCGATCATGGGCGAAATCATGCTCATCGGCCTCAAAAGCCAGACGATCCCGCCGGTGCAATTGCGCCTGCTGGCCGACTGGACGGTGCGCCCGCGCCTGCTGTCGATCCCCGGCGTGGCCAACGCCATCCCCATCGGCGGCGGCCGCATGCAGTATCAGGTGCAGGTCGATGCCGAAAAACTCCGCGCCTACGACCTGACCCTGGAAGAGGTCGAGCGCGCCGTCGCCAACGCCAACGAGAACAGCACCGGCGGTTTCATCGAGAAGCAGAGCCAGGAGTTTCTGGTCCGCAACCTCGGGCGGATCCGGAACATCGCGGAGTTCGCCGACGCCGTGGTGACGACCCGCGACGGCACGCCGATCACCGTGGGCAACGTGGCGCGGGTGCTGGAAGGGATCCAGGTCCAGCGCGGCGATGCCTCCATCAATGCGGAACCCGGCGTCATCGTCATGGTGTCGAAGCAGCCGGGGCAGGATACGGTGGCGCTGACCCGAACCATCGAAAAAGCCATGGCCGAGCTGCGCGCCGCCCTGCCGCCGGGCGTGGAACTGGACGACGACGTGTTCCGCCAGCAGCATTTCATCGAGGCCAGCATCGCGAACGTGATCGAGGTCATGCGCGACGCCGCCATCTTGGTCGCCGTGGTGCTCGTCTTGTTCCTGCTCAACGCTCGCACGACGCTCATCTCGCTGGTCGCCATTCCGCTCTCCTTCATCGTCACCTTCATCGTCTTCAAGTTCGCCGACATCGGCATCAACACCATGACCCTGGGCGGTTTGGCCATCGCCATCGGCGAGTTGGTCGACGATTCGATCATCGACATCGAGAACGTCTTCCGCCGCTTGCGCGAGAATGCCGCCCGGCCGGCGGAACAGCGGCTGAATCCGCTGCGCGTCATTTACGATGCCTCGAACGAAGTCCGCTCCACGCTCGTTTACGCGACCATCCTGATGGTGATCGTCTTCGTCCCGCTGTTTCAGTTGAGCGGCATCGAGGGGCGCATCTTCGCGCCGATGGGCATCGCCTACATCGTGTCGGTGCTCGCTTCGCTGGTCGTCTCCCTGACCGTGACGCCGGCCCTGGCGGCGGTGCTGCTGAGTCGCTATTTCGACGACATCCGCGCCCGGCTCGAAGCGCGGGGTCTGATCCTTCGCGGTGGCGAGGAAGCCGATTCGTGGATCGTGCGCCAGCTCAAGGCCATCGACCGCGTCCAACTGGACTTCACGCTCCGCCATCCCACCCTGGTCATGGGCGCGTTCTACGGGTTGGCGCTGGTCGCCCTCGCGGCGGTGACGCAACTGGGCCGCGAGTTTCTCCCGCCGTTCAACGAGGGCACCATCACCGTCACCCTGATCGCCGCGCCGGGCACTTCGCTGTCGGAAAGCAACCGCATCGGCGCGCTGGCCGAGAAAGAGTTGCTGGCCATCGGCGAAGTGGCGCAGGTCAGCCGTCGCACCGGCCGCGCGGAATTGGACGAGCACGCCGAAGGGGTGCACTCGTCGGAATTGGAAGTCGACTTCAAGCCCGGCGGTCGGCCGCAACCGGAGGTGCTCGCCGAGATCCGCGAG
>JAJHPN010000257.1 GCA_020890855.1 Candidatus Contendibacter sp.
AGCGTCCTGCTGGCCGGATTACTGCCCTCCCGATCCCAGTTCTATCGCCGCGCCTCACTGTTTAGCGAAACCTTTACCCCCGGTTGGTTAGCCGCGATTGCGGTGATCCTGATCTGCTCGATCTGGCTCGGTTTCTTTTCCTACAAGCACGTCGATTACGCCCATTCACTGTGGTGGGAATTCAGTTTCGGTGACGAAGGTCAGGCCCCGCGCTTTCTCCGGGCGATCGTGGGAGCCATGAGCGTGGCGCTGTTTTTCGCCATCGCCAAATTATTGCGTCCGACTCCCTTTGAACCAGCGTTGCCTAGCCCTGCCGAGATTGAAGAAGCCCGGATTATCGCGGCGAGATTCCCCTGCGGCTATGCCCACCTGGCGTTATTGGGCGACAAGGCGTTGCTGTTTAATACGCAACGCGATGCGTTTTTGATGTATGGCGTCGAAGGCCGCACCTGGGTGGCAATGGGCGATCCGATCGCGGAGTGCGAGGAGGATCGTCGGGAACTGGCCTGGACCTTTCGCGAACTGTGCGAGCGCCACGGCGGCCGGCCAGCGTTCTATCAGGTTCACCCGGATCATCTGGGCCTGTACGTGGAAATGGGCTTGCCGCTGCTGAAATGCGGCGAGGAGGCG
This sequence comes from Candidatus Contendibacter sp., assembly GCA_020890855.1. Taxonomy (GTDB): domain Bacteria; phylum Pseudomonadota; class Gammaproteobacteria; order Competibacterales; family Competibacteraceae; genus RXIV01. The sequence goes on from JAJHPN010000257.1 coordinate 631, forward strand.
CGGGTTTCGCTGGCCGAATTCTCGCTGGATGGCAAAGCCCGCAAGACGCTGCGCAACACGATTAACCGGTTGGAGCGGGACGGCTATCGCTTTGAGATCGTGACCGCCGCCGCCGTGCCGGCGCTGTTGCCCCAGTTGCGGGCGGTGTCTGACGCCTGGCTTGGCGGCAAGACTGTGCGTGAAAAGGGTTTTTCGCTGGGGTTCTACAGCGAGAACTACCTGTGCGCCGGGCCGGTCGCCATCGTCCGTCGCGATGCTGAAATTGCTGCGTTTGCCAACCTCTGGTCTGGCGGGCGTGAAGAATTATCGGTGGATTTAATGCGCTATCCGCCGGACAGTCCCAACGGCTTAATGGATTATCTGTTTCTCAAAATCATGTTGTGGGGCCGCGAGCAGGGCTATGAGTGGTTCAATCTCGGCATGGCGCCACTGGCCGGTTTGCAAAATCGCAATCTTGCGCCGCTATGGAACCGGTTTGGGGCGCTGGTGTTCGGACGTGGCGAGACGTTCTACAACTTTCGGGGCTTGCACCAGTACAAGGAAAAGTTTGATCCGCACTGGGACGCCCGTTATCTGGCGGCGCCGGGTGGCTTGGCGCTGCCTCGGGTGCTGGCGGATTTGACCACCCTGATCGCCGGCGGACTCAGGGGCGCAATTAGCAAATAACGACCATGCGAACTCAATTGATGTGCACACGATTTCAAACATTGGGGCTGATTGCCGCCCTGCTGCTGACCGTAGTAGGCGTTGCTGACGCGGAGACAGTGGCCGAAACGCTGGAAACGCCCGAATTCGGCCAGTTGACCATTCAACGAACCGCCGATGAACCCAAGGGCATTGTGCTGTTCGCTTCCGGCCCGGGCGGCTGGAATGCCGATCTGACCACAGTAGCGCGGGAAATCGCCGATCAGAATTACGTCGTTGCCGGCATCGATCTGAACGCCTGGCTGGCCCGACCCGATCGCTCGGAAGCCGCCTGTATCGATCTGTCAGCAGAGTTCGACCGGCTAAACCGGCTGCTGGAAGGGCGGTATCCGCCGGCGACCCATTTGCCGCCGATTCTGTTCGGCTACGGTGCGGGTGCGGCGCTGACTTACGCGGCGCTGGCCCAGGCGCCCGCCGAGCGCTTTCATGCCGGAGTCGCGTTGGATTTCTGCCCGGAACTGGCCCTGCATAAGCCGTTGTGTCCCGGCGCGGCGAATCTGGAAGCATCGGCGCTTCCCGATGGCAAAGGCGTGATGCTAAAACCGGTTGGCCGGTTGCCGACCACCTGGTTCGTGTTCCAGAACCGGCCCGCCTGTGATGCAGGAGCGGCGGCGCAATTCGTTCAATCGATCTCATTGGCGCGGCTGGCCGACATTCCGGGTGCGGGAGGCGTCAAAAGCAGCTTGCCGCAACTGTCCGCTCTGTTCCAATGGCTCGACCCCAGCATCGTCAGACAGGTGCAACCCGACTCCGGCATCAGTGGCGTCCCGCTCACCGAAGTCCCCGCCACCAGTGGACCTGACCGCCCGCAACTGGCGTTGATGTTTTCCGGCGACGGCGGTTGGGCGTTGCTGGACCGGGCGGTCACGGCGGAACTGGCGAAAAACGGCTTGCCGACGGTCGGCTGGGATTCGTTAAGCTATTTCTGGAAAACTCGCCAGCCGGATCAAGTCGCGCTCGATCTGGAACGGGTGCTGCGCCATTACCTGGAGGTCTGGAAAAAACAGCGGGTGGTGCTGATCGGCTTCTCGTTCGGGGCAGATGCGCTGCCGGCGGTGGTGAATCGTTTGCCGAAGGAGTTGCAGGACCGGATTGATCTGATTGCGTTGCTCAGCCTGTCGAATTATGCCGCTTTCGAATTTCATCTCGACGACTGGATCAATGATGCGCCGGGCAACCAGGATCAGCCAGTGCGCCCGGAGCTGGAGAAGCTGACGGGCGTCAAACGACTGTGTCTTTATGGCGAGGAGGATGAGAATAGCGCCTGTTCGCAGTTCGCCGACATGGGCGTGATCGCGGAAAAGATGCCGGGCGATCACCACTTTGACGAGGATTACCAAGGTGTGGCGCAGCGGATTCTTGCCCACCTGCCGGCGTTGCCGGCAAAACCCTGAAGAGGCTTGCATGGCCGTTTATGCGCTGGGCGATATTCAAGGCTGCTACGAGCCGTTGCAGCGATTGCTCGACCTGCTGAATTTTGACCCCGCCGCCGACCGGTTGTGGCTGGTTGGCGATCTGGTCAATCGCGGCCCGCAGTCGGTAGATGTATTGCGGTTGCTGCGCGAGTTGGGCGAACAGGCGATCACGGTGTTGGGCAATCATGATCTGACCTTGCTGGCGGTCGCCGCCGGCCAGGTGAAACCCAAGCGCAAGGACACCTTTCATACCGTTCTCGACGCGCCCGACGCCGCTGAATTGCTGGGCTGGCTGCGTCAGCAGCCGCTGCTGCATCACGATGAACCACTGGGGTTTACGCTGGTTCACGCCGGGCTGCCGCCGCAGTGGGACTTGCCATTGGCGCAACGCTGCGCAGCAGAATTGGAATCCGTGTTGCGCGGCCCGGACGCCAGTGATTTTCTAGGGCGGATGTTTGGCGCCGAACCACGCCGCTGGCGGAGTGGTTTAACGGGTTACGACCGGCTGCGGTTCATCGTCAACGCCCTGACCCGAATCCGCTTTTGCACTGTGGATGGGGCGTTGTCCCTGGCCGAAAATGGGCCGCCAGGCAGTCAGGGCAAGAGTTTGTTACCGTGGTTCGCCGTGCCGGGCCGGCGTAACGCGAATCTCAATATCCTGTTCGGCCACTGGGCGGCGCTGGGTTACTACCGAGCGCCGGGCATTTACGCCCTGGACAGCGGTTGCGTGTGGGGCAACCGGCTCACCGCTATCCGGCTGGATGCGTCCGATGCGCCGGTGTTTAGTGTTCCGGCCGTTCCGCTTCCGGCATGACCGCGCCCCTGACGCTGATCGCCGCACTGGCCTGTAACCGGGTGATCGGCCGCAATAATCGTCTGCCGTGGCGATTGCCGGCGGACTTGCAGTTTTTCAAACAGACCACGATGGGCAAACCGCTGTTGATGGGGCGGCGCACCTGGGAATCGATTGGCCGACCGTTGCCGGGGCGGAAAATGATCGTGTTGAGCGGCCATCCTGGCTATCGGGCAGCCGGTTGCGGGGTCGCCCACACCCTGGACGAGGCGTTGGCCTTGGCCGGCGATGTTCCCGAAATCATGGTGATTGGCGGTGCAGCGTTGTATGAACAGACACTGGCGCTGGCGGGGCGGTTGGTGTTAACCCGGATTGAGGCGGAGATTCCCGGCGATGTCCGGTTCCCGGTCTGGGATGAACGGGACTGGCGGCTGGATTGGGAAGAGTCGCATCCGGCTGACGCCGATCACGCTTGGCCGTGGCGCTTTCAGCGGTGGAAGCGGGTCGCTGGCGATGCTTCGTTCAGCGCCGCCGGGTTGGTCGGGCGATGATCCCGTCCGTCCACTCCAGAATTGCCCGCACCCGTGGCGTCAGCAGGGTCCAGGCTTCGGCGCGGTCTACCCAGCGGAACTCGCTGTGTTCCGGCCGACCCAGTTCCGGGTTGTCCGGCAGCCCGACCTCGGGGTTGAGCGCTTCGGCGATGTAATACCGGGCGACCTTGCGGCCCTGATTGTAGGGGTGCGTCTCCCGGTAGACGTCGCCCCAGCGAAATCGCAGCCCGGTCAGGGTCGTTTCTTCCTCGACCTCGCGAATGGCGGCCTGCAACGGCAGTTCATTCTCCTCGACGATGCCCTTGGGAAAGTCCCAGTAGTTGTAGGCCCGCAGCAGCAGATATTCGTAATGATCCAGCCGCCAATGCACCACAACGACCCCTGACGACAGCATCCGCGGGTGGGCCGGTTTTGGCGCGGTCACGAGGGTATTCATGCGTCACCGTGCGGCGGTTGGGACGCGCTCAGTTCATGGACCGCCGCAACCAGCGTCCCGACCCGCTCGGGATCGACGCCGGGCTGGACGCCGTGGCCGAGATTGAACACATGGCCGGGACCGGTTCCAAAATCGGCCAGAACCTGCGCGACCTGTTCGCGGATGCGTTCAGGAGCAGCATATAACACCGCAGGATCGAGATTGCCTTGTAGCGCGACCTGTGTCCCGATCCGCCGCCGGACTTCGCCGAGATCGACAGTCCAGTCCACCCCGACCGCATCACAGCCGGTCGCGGCAATCGCTTCCAGCCAGGCTCCGCCGCCTTTGGTGAACAGGATGACTGGCACTGCCCGGTTTTCCGCCTCGCGAGTCAGGCCAGCGACAATCTGCGCCATGTAGCGCAACGAGAATTCGCGGTAGGCGCGAGGGGTGAGAATCCCGCCCCAAGTGTCAAAGATCATCACCGCCTGCGCCCCGGCGGCGATTTGCGCGTTCAGATAGAGCGTGACCGCTTGGGCAGTCACCTCCAGCAGGCGATGCAGCAAGCCGGGCTGGTCATACAGCAGCCCTTTAATCCGGTGATAATCCTTGCTGGAGCCGCCTTCGACCATGTAGGTCGCCAGGGTCCACGGGCTGCCGGCAAAGCCGATTAAAGGGACTCGTCCGGCCAGTTCCCGCCGGATCAGCCGCACCGCATCCATGACATAGCGCAACGCTGCTTCCGGATCGGGGACGGCCAGCCGGGCGATGTCGGCTGCCGAACGCAACGGCCGGGCGAATTGCGGGCCTTCGCCGTCGCTGAAGGTGAGGCCAAGCCCCATTGCATCCGGCACGGTCAGGATGTCGGAAAACAGAATGGCGGCGTCCAGCGGAAAGCGGGCCAGCGGTTGCAGCGTGACCTCACACGCCCACTCCGGGGTCTGGCACAAGGCCATGAAGCTGCCGGCGCGGGCGCGGGCGGCGCGATATTCCGGCAGATAGCGTCCGGCCTGGCGCATCAGCCAGACCGGAGTAGCGTCGACCGGTTGCCGCAGCAGGGCGCGGAGCAGGCGGTCATTGTGGAGCGTGGCGTTCATGAAATCTCGTGGGTTTGTCGAAGAGCGACAGCCGTTCTATACCCACATTCTAGGTCAAAAATGCGCCAAGGTTCCGAATGGCAGTCCATAAACCGGCTGCTGTGAGAGAACGTCAAGGTCATCTTCAATAACCCTGCTGAATATTTATATTTAATTTCAAATAATTATACCAATTTCCGGTAGATTTTCGCATTCAGGGCTCCCGGATTCCGTCATACCCACGAAAGCGGGTATGACGAACTGAGTGGTTTTTGACCTGAAAAAGATAAAATCGCTCGGAAACCGGGATGAGATAAATATCCAGCAAGGTCCGGCAAAACGACTCGATTGCGGATGGCTCATGCGAATGGTTCATCATCGCCTACCTCGGGAGATAGGCATGATCGACCGCCGCCGCGCTTGGGTAGTGCGCTAAACAGGATCAGGCTTCCAGATAATCCAGAATTCCCGCCGCCGCTTCGCGCCCTTCAAACACCGCCGTCACCACCAGATCAGAGCCGCGCACCATGTCGCCGCCGGCGAACACCTTGGGATTGCGGGTCTGGAACTTGAACCGGCTGGTCGGCGTTGCTTGAACCCGCCCACGCAAATCCACCGCGATCCCGAATTCACTGAACCAGGGCGCTGGGTTGGGCTGGAAGCCGAAGGCGATAATCACCCGGTCGGCAGGCAAAACCGCCTCGGAACCGGGCAGCATTTCCGGGCTGCGCCGACCCCGCGCATCCGGCGCCCCCAGCCGGGTCGCGCAGACCCTGACGCCTTCCACCCGCCCATCGCCGACGATTTCCAGCGGTTGGCGATTCCACAGAAACTGCACCCCTTCTTCCTTGGCGTTAGCGACTTCGCGCCGCGAACCGGGCATATTGGCCTCGTCGCGGCGATAGGCGCAGGTCACGCTGGCCGCGCCCTGACGAATCGCGGTGCGGTTGCAGTCCATCGCGGTATCGCCGCCGCCCAGAATCACCACCCGCTGGCCACGCATGTCAATGAATTCGCTGGGACTCTTTTCCAAGCCTAATAACCGGTTCACGTTGGCGATCAGGTAGGGCAAGGCTTCATGGACGCCGGGCAAGTCTTCACCGGGAAAGCCGCCTTTCATGTAGGCATAAGTTCCCATGCCGAGAAACACGGCATCAAAGTCATCGAGCAGGCGCTGAAAGGGCACATCGCGGCCAATCTCGGTATTCAGCATGAATTCCACACCCATGCCTTCCATGATCTCGCGGCGGGTTTGCACGATCTCCTTTTCCAGCTTGAACGGTGGAATGCCGAAAGTCAGCAGCCCGCCAATTTGCGGATAACGGTCGAACACTACCGGTTTAACCCCATTGCGAGCCAGAATATCCGCACAGCCGAGTCCTGCCGGTCCAGCGCCAATAATGGCGACCCGTTTGCCCGTTGGGATAACGCGGGATAAATCAGGCCGCCAGCCGGCTTTCAGCGCTTCGTCGGTAATGTACTTTTCGACCGCGCCAATCGTCACTGCACCAAAGCCGTCATTTAAAGTGCAATC
>JAJHPN010000288.1 GCA_020890855.1 Candidatus Contendibacter sp.
ACGCCCCCCGATTAATAACGAAGACGCCGAAGATGTGTTGAAACTCAGCGAGGCGCGCTACCAGGCGGTGGTCGAAAGTCAAACCGCCCTGATTTGCCGATCCTTGCCGGATGGAACGCTGACTTTCGTCAACGAGGCGTACTGCCGCTATTTTGGTCGCCCCTATGATGAGATGCTGGCCAACAGCTTCATCCCAATGATTTCAGAAGAAGATCAGGCTGACGTCTTGGCCCGGCTAGCGACGTGCAATGCCGATCAACCAGTGATAACCCACGAACATCGGGTGATCCGGGCCGACGGCGTCGTGCGCTGGATGCAATGGACCAACCAGGCAATCCTTGATGAGCACCACACGCTGATTGAAGTGCAATCGGTGGGCCATGACATCACCGAGCAACGCCACGCCGAGAAAGTCTTGCAGGACAGCGAAGAACATTACCGGCGTATTGTTCAAACCGCTCAGGACGGCATCTGGCTGATTGACGCAGATAACCGCACCACCTTCACCAACGCCCGCATCGCCGAGATGCTGGGTGAGACCAGTGAAGTGATGTTGGGAAAATCGCTGTTTGAATTCATCGATGAAGAGTGGCATGCGGTTGTCGCCACTAATCTGGAGCGCTGCCACACCGGGATCGCCGGACAATCCGATTGCAGACTCCATCGCAAAGACGGCGGCGATCTTTGGGTGCTGTGCTCGACCAATCCGATTATGGACGGAGAAGGCCGCTATACCGGGACCCTGGTCATGGTGGCGGACATCACTGCGCGCAAACGGATGGAAGAATCCTTGCGGCAGTTATCAACCCAGGACGCGCTCACCGGACTGTTCAACCGACGGCATTTTTTCAAGCTGGCCCATAAGGAATTCGAGCGCAGCCAGCGCTATGATCGCCCGCTGGCGCTGTTGATGCTGGACATCGATCATTTCAAGCAAATCAATGATACCTATGGTCATCTGGCCGGCGATGAGGTGCTGCGAACAGTGGCCAGGATCATGCGCGACACGCTGCGGCGAGTCGATCTGCTCGCCCGGTACGGCGGCGAGGAGTTTGTGATGCTGCTGCCGGAAACCACGCTGTTGACTGCAATGAGCATTGCTGGCCGGTTGTGCGCGGCGCTGGCCGCTGAACCCATTCCCACCGAACGAGGCGCGGTGCCATTAACGGCCAGCATCGGGGTAGCGGCGGTGACTGATTATGCCGACCAGACGCTGACCCAGTTGCTGGGCTGGGCTGACCAGGCGATGTACCAAGCCAAACAGGCCGGGCGCAATCAGGTGCAAAGCCGGGCTGCCGCCGACTGAGAAGCCTTCGGAGCTTCCGCTTGCCATCATGCCCGCGCAGCGGATATCGCGGCAAGAGTTCCGCAATGGATCGATGGCCGCGCAAACCGGCCTCCGGGGTGGCGAAATCGGGCGTTGCTGTGGCATAACGGACAGTGCGCAACCATACTTGCCGCGCATCCTCCAAATTTCACCGTTTACCCGCATAGCGCCCAAATCCTTCCATGCAGTCTGAATTCGTTACCGCCCTGTTTGCCTGGGTTGCGGATCACCCCGGCTGGATGATCGCGTTTATCTTCACCTCGGCGATGGCCGAGTCGCTGACTATCGTCGGCGTCATCATTCCTGGCGCCCTGGTGATGTTCAGCCTGGGCGCGTTAATCGGCCTGGGTCGCATCGATTTCTGGACCGCTTACTGGTGGTCAACCTGGGGCGCGATTATCGGCGACGCCAT
>JAJHPN010000446.1 GCA_020890855.1 Candidatus Contendibacter sp.
AGCCGGCCCGGCAATCAGATACCGGTTACGGGCGTTGACTTGCGGGCGGCGGCGGATGCGGTCTTGGCGGGTCAACCCGTCGGGTCTGAACAAAAGCCCAGCATCGGCTGCAATATCAAATGGAAAGCCGGGAATGCGCCGGATTATTCCGGTTGAGCAACGCTAATGAGGGGTTCGCGCTTTTTACTGCTCTACGGTGTAAATCAAATCTGCGCCGATCCCTGAAACACTGCTGTTTGATTCGAACATCAGCCGTTTACTGACCCGATATTTGACGTTGAAGTTGTTGATCGCGCTGAACAGTCCGACGCCATAACCGACATATAAATCCGGCGACAGGTATTTGCCGAGCATCAGCGATGTGCTCTTGCTGCCTTCGCCGGAATTTAATTGCAATGAATCAAGACCAAAGGCCTCGCCCAGACTCTTGGTCAGGGTTCCAGCCCCGAAGCCCATGGCGCTGGCGGCCTTGTACAATAAGGCTGATTCGCCGCCGGAACTGTTCTGTGGCGCTCGTCCTAAGACCAGGTAAGACAGAATGCTTGAATTGGACATTTTCGGATCGGAAAATAGCGTCAGCAGTGGTTTTTTCAGCGTCCCGCGAATCTGGGCTCCGGCAGTGATTGATTCGCCAGTCGTGGAATTGTCGCCCTGCCGCACTACCCGCAAATCCAGCCCCGGATTATCGAGCGGGCTGCTGCTGAACAATAATTGCCCTTTCTCAATCCGGATTTCTTCACCATAAATCCGGTAATTACCGGCAACGACTTCAATCCTGCCACTGCCGCGCGGCGCCAGTTGCGGCGTTTCCTCCACCAGCAGCTTGCCCGCCAGTTTGCCTTGAAAAGCGCTGGTTTCGACACGCACATTATCACCTAAAATCACTCGCACCCTGGCGTAAAGATCAATGCCTTGCGGTTTAGGCGGCGGCGTTTCGCCATGAGCGTCATTAACGATCACCACATCGTCAGACGGATAAATCACGCCAGGCCGATCGCCACCGGGCCGTAGAAAAGCGTGGGGAACTGTTAATTCGCCATCTACCCGCACTTGCTGTTGGGCGACATTCAGTTGCAGGTCAGGACTGATCTTAACTTGCAAATCAGCGGTATTCAGCGCTTGAAAATCCTGTCCCTTGATCTTCAGCAGCAATTGTGGTTTTAAGGGGTCAGCCTCGCCGGATAATTGCAATTGCCCAGCGCCAGAACGCACTGATCCGGACAATTGCAGCGGCCCTTGGCCATTGCCGACAGCAGTGAATTGCAGGTCCTGGAGTTGAATGCCGGCTTCGGGAATCGCCGCGCTGGCGTTATCCAGCCGGATGTCACCGCGTAACGTCAGTTTAGGCAAACTGCCGGCCGCCGTGACATCGGCCCGCACCTGACCGGACACCTTCTGTAGTTGCGGGACGAACAGCGAAATCATACCCAAATCAGTCAGCGCCGCATTGATCCTGCCATTCAACCGGGCGGTTCCCAGCGGGTCCTGAATTTGCAGATTAGCCTGCATTTGGCCGGTCTGGGCCAAATCAAGTTTGGCCTGCGCATTGAGGGTGCGGCCATTCAGATCGCTTTGCAGATTGCCGCCATTGAGCGTGAACCGCAGTGGTTGACCGTTCGCGTCCAGTCGCAGAGTGCCGGGCGCGATGCTCAGGTTGAGCTTGCCTTGCAAGCTTCCGGCGTCCTTGCCGCTCACCGTCGCCGCGCCGCTGACGCTGGTGGCGAGAGTGAGTCCGGGCG
>JAJHPN010000077.1 GCA_020890855.1 Candidatus Contendibacter sp.
TTCCACAACGCCTGTTCCTGACGGGGCGGCGCCTGAACCGTTGGATGCCATTCCGCCTGGGCGCGTTTGGCGATTTCAATGGCCGTTCGCAGGTCGGAGCCGTCCGCCAGCGCCTGAACCTGCTGGATCAGTTGCTCGCGCCGCTGGATTTCCCGCTCGCGCTCAGCCTGGAGACGGCCATCCAGTCGCTGCATGGCCTGATGAAACCGCCGGTCAAGGTTACGGCGATCAGAACGGTTGATCGGTCCCAGCTTGTACCACTGTTCCTGACTGCGGCGGTGCAGCCGGTCCGCTTCACGCCAGTCCACTTGCAGCCAGTCCGTGGCGATTTCAAACTGCTCCAGTTGTTCGCACAGCGCCGCTTTCTTTTCGAGATTCTGCTGACGTTCGCGGACCCGCTCCTCAAAGTAGGCTTGACAAGGCGCGTAAGCTCGTTCGCAGGCATTGTTAAACCGCTTCCAGAGTCCCTTGGGCGCAGCGCCTTCCTTATGATCCAGATCTTTCCAGGTCTGGCGGGCTTGTTGAATGCGTTGGGCGATGTCGGTCGGGTCAGCCTCCTCCAGACCAATCAAGCCTTCCACACTGGCGCAAATCTGCTCGCGGGCCTGATTGGCTGCCCACCGTCGCCAGTCGCGCAACTCGTTAATCCGGCCAGCGCAACTTTGCAGCCGTTCTTCAATGGCGGTCATTTGCGCCCGGCTCAGCCCGATGTTGCGTCGCAACCGCTGGCGGGTCTGCTCCTGAAGCTGGGTGGCCTGCTGCAACTCACCGTTTTCAGCCGCTTCCTCCAATTGCCGGGCCAGTTCCTGCAATTCCCGCCATTCCTGATCGCGGTGTTGAAGCTGCTTTTGCAGGCGAGCGCGGAGCTTGTCCAGCAGTCCGTCAAACCGGTTTTGCAGCTCGCCCGCCAGGGTTTGGGATTCAGGACGTTCCAGCCCGTCCCACTGTTGCCGCAGAGCCTTGAGATCGGCGTCATGGACCTCGCTGGGTTGGGCCAGCAGGGTTTCAGCCTGTTGCAGCACTTCACGCAGGTGGGCGGCGCGACCCAGGTTGCGGTGCAGAACCCGCTCCTGTTCGTGAATGTCCTGCACCAGTTGTTGGAACCGGGTTTCCAGCCGCCGGCTGTCAGCGTCCTGGACCGGACCGATGTAGGCCCAGGCCGCGGGGGCTTCACGGGTGGCGTACTGAATCGAGGCATTGAGGCCAGGGCTCGGTTCAGTTTCGTGGCGCAGCCGCTCCAGCAGGGTTTCCAGCGAGGCGATCAACTCCAGCCGCTCGCTGCGGCGGTTGGCGCCGGCCTGCCGGTCGGCCTGCAGCCGGGCGCGAGCCTGGGCGTAGCGCTCCCGCAGTTCTGGCGGGGCGCTGGCGTCCTGATCGCGCCATTCCTGCTCCAGTTTCAGCAGGCGGGCGGCGCTGGCGCCGGTTTCACCGTCCCAGTGCAGACGCTCCATTTCCGCACACATCTGCTCCAGATGAGCGGCGCGAGCCTGGATGGCGACCAGTTCGTCCAGCCGTTCCCTCGATCGACGGTAGACGCGCTTATCGCGGCTGCGGCTCTGGCGCGCGATTTGATCGAGCAGGTTAGGATTATGAACCCGCTCCAGCGCCGCCAGCCGCACTTCGGGGTGCGAATCGTGCGCTGCGATGTCCGCCAGCATGGTTTCCGCGTCGATCAGGGTGAGCGCCGCTCGCCGCAATTCTGGTTCAGCAGCGTGATGCGCCAGGAACCCGGCCAGCGCCGGGTCGGGATTATGCTGCAGTCGCTTCAGTCGCTCCGTTAGCATCGGACTTTCGGCGATCTTGCCAGCCAGCAACGCCTGATAGCGATCTTGAGCGGCGGTTTGCATTGCCGGATCGGCGTCCTCATGGGCGATGGTTTGCAGCAGGTCGAGATCGGCGAGACGCTCCAGCGCGGCGCGGCGGCGCATCGGATCAGCGTCCTGCCGGGCGATTTCAGCCAGCGCCGGGTCGGTGCTTTCCAGTTCTTGTAAGGCGGATTGGCGGGCTTCGGAAGTCGTGGGTTGCAGCTTGGGCTTGAGGAAGCGGCTCAGGATCATGGGATGATCAGCATGGTTCGGGGTAGGGTGCGGCCCGGCAGTCAGCCCCGGGGCGGATAAGGAACTTTAGTAAATCATTTTAGCATAGCGCAATGAGGGACTTTGCCGCTGGGTTGGGCGCGGGGTTGGAGGCAAGCCGGATTGAGGTTAGGCGGTTTGCACTACTTTTGACTGCTAGAGTTAATGCACATAGTCCATTCCCAATGCAGGCGATAGCCCAAGGAGTCCACCATGAGCAACACTACCAGGAAGAAAACGGTGCAAGCAGTGACCGATCAGGTTAAGACCGTCGTGGGCAAGGCCCAGGAAGAGACCGGCAAGCTGGTTGATTCATTAGTCAAGGAAGGCGAGAAATTGCGTGATCAGACGCTGAAACTGGCCGAAGACGCTGCTGGGGAAGTAAAGGAGCGAGTCGAGGAGGCGCGCAGCCTGGTCGAGAGCGCCAAAACCAAAGCCGGCGATACGCTGGATAACCTGGAGCAGTTGTTTGAGGAACGGGTGGCGCGGGCGTTGCAGCGGCTAGGGGTGCCGACCCACAATGATCTGCAAGATATCGCCCGGCGGCTGGATGAGATCAATGATCGGATCAAGTCATTGGCCAATGAACCGGCGACCGCGTTGCCTGCACTGGAACCGGAAAAGGATGATTTGAAGTTGATTAGCGGGATCGGGCCGGCGCTGGAAGGCAAATTGAACGCCGCCGGGATCAGCGGCTATCGACAGCTTGCGACCTTAAGCGCCGCCGATATTGAGCATATTGAGTCCGAAGTGATCCATTTCAGCGGGCGAATTAGCCGGGATGACTGGATCAGTCAGGCGCGGGAGTTGTACGCCAAGAAGTACGGTGCGCCGACAGGCGGAGCGTAGCGAAAAAATGACAAGAGCCATCGGGCTGCGAAGCCGGACGGCTCTGTGGTTTAGGACCGGATTCAGGCGTTGAGGTTGGGAATCAGTTTGCTTTCCAGATGCGAGATCATGTCCTTGAGCATGAGCTTGCGTTTTTTCAGGCGCTTCAGTTCAAGCTCGTCGACCAGGGGGTCTTTGGCAAGGCGAGCGATGACGTCATCCAGATCGCGATGCTCGATGCGCAGTTCGACGAGCCGGCGCTTGTAGTTTTCGATGTCATTGGTCTCCATAGGCAAGAATTCTCCGGGGGTGGCGGTGGGTCTATCCGGTACGGCGCGTCAGGGCCAGGCAGGTTCCCGACGCGCGGCGCTCACTGTGATCATGATCAGGGAGTCTAGCCCGCTGGCTAACGGGCGGCAAGGTATGAAATTTGGCGCAACCGGGCCGGTTTCAGCTAGAGTTTGCCCTTGCGAATGCAGTTCCCGGAGAGCGAGCGATGACGGCGGCAGTCAGGAAACAGCAGGTCAATTTTAACAAGCTGCATAAACGATTGCGGCGGAATGTCGGGCGGGCCATTCAGGATTTCAACCTGATCGAAGAGGGTGACCGGGTGATGGTTTGCCTGTCTGGCGGCAAGGATTCCTTCGCCATGCTCGATATTTTGCTGAATTTGCAGGCGCGGGCGCCCGTAGCGTTTGAACTGGTGGCGGTCAATCTGGACCAGAAGCAGCCCGGTTTTCCTGAACAGGCGCTGCCCGATTATCTGCGCCACATCGGGGTTCCCTTCCACATCATCGAGCAGGATACCTATCAGGTGGTCCAGCGGATCATTCCCGAAGGCAAGACCACCTGTGGACTGTGTTCGCGACTGCGACGCGGGATTCTCTACACCTTCGCCGCCAACCACGGCATGACCAAGATCGCCCTCGGCCATCACCGCGATGACCTCATCGAAACCCTGTTCCTGAACCTGTTTCATGGCGGCAAGCTCAAGGCGATGCCGCCCAAGCTGCTCAGCGACGATGGCCGCAATGTAGTGATTCGTCCCCTGGCCTATTGTCGGGAGCGCGATCTTGCGGCTTATGCCGAGGCGCGGCAATTCCCGATCATTCCCTGCAACTTGTGCGGCTCACAGCCCAATCTGCAACGTCAGGCGATTAAAGCCATGCTGCGGCAATGGGAAAAACAATTTCCCGGACGGGTGGCCAATATCTTCGCCGCATTGCAGAACGTGGCGCCGTCGCATTTGGCCGATGCGGCGCTGTTTGACTTTGCCGGGCTGGGGTCTCGCAATCCTGGTCAGGCGGCGGACTGGCTGATGGGCGGACGCGATGCGGCGGAGGACGACATCGATCAGGAGGAGGATATCGCGCCGGTGGCCGCCGTATCGCCGCCAATGGTGATTCAGGAGCTGCTGCCGATGGTGCGGCCGGTTTGACGCTGTCGGAAGTTCACTGCTATCGTTTCCAATAAATCCACAGTGACAGGAGGATATAACAGTATGAAAAAACAACTTTTAACCTTGGTTGCCGCCCTGGGTCTGGCGCTGGGCGGCGGCGTTGCCCAGGCGGCGGAAACCGTTAAAATCGGGTTGATGGCGCCGTTAACCGGTTCCTGGGCCAGCGAAGGCCAAGGCATGAAGAACATCGTCGAACTGCTGGCCGAGCAGCAGAACGCCAAGGGCGGCGTTCTCGGCAAGCAGATTGAGGTGGTTACCGAAGATGACGGCGGCGATCCACGCACTGCGTCGCTGGCTGCGCAGCGCCTGACGACCCGGGGGGTAGTCGCGGTGGTGGGTACTTATGGTTCTTCCGTCACCGAAGCGAGTCAGACCATTTATGACGAGGCCAAAATTCCCCAGGTGGCTAACGGTTCGACGGCGATCCGTCTGACTGAGAAGGGTCTCAAGCTCTTTTTCCGCACTGCGCCCCGTGACGATGAACAAGGCCGGATGGCGGCGCAGACCATTGGCAAACTGGGATTCAAGAAGGTCGCCATTCTTCATGACAGCACTTCCTATGCTAAAGGTTTGGCCGATGAAGCCAATGTGCTGCTGAAAAAAAAGGGCGTAGAGGTGGTATTTTTTGATGCGCTGACGCCCAAGGAAAGTGATTACACCGCAATTCTCACCAAGCTGAAAGGCGCTAATCCTGACGTGGTGTTGTTCACCGGCTATTACCCGGAAGCCGGGCTATTGCTGCGGCAAAAAAAGGGGATGAATTGGAAGGTTCCCTTGATCGGCGGCGACGCCACCAACAATGTTGATTTGGTCAAGATTGCCGGTAAAGAAGCCGCTGAGGGTTTCTATTTCCTCAGTCCGCCGCAACCGCAGGATTTGGATACGCCGGAAGCTCGGGAGTTTCTCGCGGACTATCAGAAAAAATATAACGAATTGCCACCCTCCATTTGGGCGGTGCTGGCCGGCGATGGCTTCCGGGTTACCGTCGCCGGTATTGCGGGCGCTAAATCGACGGATGGCGTTAAGGTCGCTGGCTATCTGCACACTGGACTCAAGAATTACTCCGGTTTGAGTGGTCCGATCTCCTTCGACGCGAAAGGCGACCGTGAAGGCGATGTGTACCGCGTCTATAAAGTGGACGCCGAAGGCAAATTTGTATTGCAGAAACTGTAAAGTATTGTCCAGCGGTTCCCCTTTACTTATTAGGTGAACCGCTGGATTCGGCCTGATCAGGTAGATTTGCCATGCTCACTGATAACGCCATGTACCGATTTGCTAATAGCGGCGTTCATGCCGAAGTTCTGGATTTTCATGGAACGATTATTTGTGCGGAAAGTCTGCCGGAAGCCAGGCGGTTATTAGTGGAAGCATTGGTGGATATGGCGGAAACCAGCCTGTTATTGGATGAGCCACTCCCGCGCCCGGATTCAAGCTGTACTGATCCGGATGCCGATCTTGAAGAACCGATTCATTTGTTATTGACCGCTGTTTCCCGAGCCAGACCGGAAGCAGTTGTGGCATGAAGCAGCGTTATTTGCTGGATCATTTGCGCCAGCAGGGCTGTCCGTTGTTGCGGGAAGGAGTCGAGCACTCCATTTTAAAAAATCCAGCCCATGGTCGCCGCACTGCTATTCCGCGTCATCGTGAAATTAATGACTTCACCGCCGCAGGCATTGGCCGGCAACTCGGCGTTCCTTTTCCTTTAATCTGAATTTTTCCGGCGGCTTTGTGGAAGAATTTTTTCAGCAGCTCACCAACGGTTTGGCCGTGGGTGGCATTTATGCTTTGATCGCTTTGGGTTACACCATGGTTTATGGGGTGCTCAAGCTGATTAATTTCGCTCACGGCGATCTGTTTACTTACGGCGCCTATCTTGGCTTGACGCTCCTGACTTCGCTGGCGCTGACCGACCGGTTGGGATTCGCTTTGGGCGTCGTGGTTCTGGTCTTGATGGTGATGGGACTGGTCGCGGTATTAGGCGCCATTCTGGAGCGGGCGGCTTATCGCCCCCTGCGGGAATCTCCCCGGTTATCCGCAGTAGTCTCAGCGCTGGGCGCGTCGATCTTTCTGCAAAACACCCTGATGCTGATTTATGGCGCCCGTTTCCAGGTTTATCCGGATGACATCCTGCCGACAATGACCCTGAATCTGTTTGGCTTGTACTTGCCGCTGATGCGGGTGCTGATTGTGCTGGCCTCGGTGCTGATGATGATCGCCCTGTATCTGTTTATCCAGAAGACCCGGATTGGAACAGCCATCCGGGCGGCGGCGATTGATCAAGGCGCGGCGCGGTTAATGGGTATTGACGTGAACCGGGTTATCCTGATGGTTTTTCTGGTGGGTCCGGCATTGGGTGGGGTCGCAGGCTTAATGGTCGGGTTGTATTACGGCCAGGTTAATTTCACTATGGGTTGGGTTTATGGCATGAAGGCGTTTACCGCTGCAATTCTTGGCGGTATCGGTAATATCCCCGGCGCGATGGTGGGTGGATTACTGCTTGGCGTGATTGAGGCGCTGGGCGCAGCGTATCTCTCCATCGCCTGGAAAGACGCGATTGCTTTTTGTGTGCTGATTCTGATTCTGATTATTCGACCGACCGGATTGTTGGGTGAGCGCGTGGCGGACAAGATTTAAAGCTAAAAGCTAAAGGCTAAAGGTTAGAG
>JAJHPN010000160.1 GCA_020890855.1 Candidatus Contendibacter sp.
CGCTTGTCCAGCGCCCGCTCCGCGCCATCATGGGCCAGCACCGCATCGCGGCATTCGATATTGCCGAAATCGCGCAACACCGGTTCTGGCGGCAAGGCCTGGCCGCGGGTGCGAAAGTGCCATTGCAGATAACCGATCCACAGCACCAGTTCGGCAATCGCCGCCGCACGAGGATTGATCTCCAGTCCGAGTAATTGGTGCGGATCGACCGTCACCCCGGCCAGTTCCAGCAAACCCTGCCGGTCGCCCAGCTCCTCCAACTGGTTCAGGGTTTCGCCCTCCAGCCGCTTGAGGTGTTCCAGGGTGACGTAGAGAAAATTGCCCGATCCACAGGCCGGGTCCAGCACCCGCACCGCGCACAACCGGCGGTGAAAGGCGCGAATTTCGGCGCAGGCCGCTTTGAGCTTGCCCTCGGCGGCCAAGGTCAGCGCCGCCGCCCGCGCATCGTCCCAATCCGCCCGCAACGGCTCGATCACCGTTGGCAACACCAGCCGTTCCACATAGGCGCGGGGGGTGTAATGCGCGCCCAGCCGGCTGCGTTCGCCGGGACTTAACGCCCGTTCCAGCAGGGTTCCGAAGATCGCCGGCTCCACTTCCCGCCAGTCGGCGCAAGCCGCTTCCCGCAATAATTCAATCTGGGCGCGATTGAGCGGCAAGGCGTCCGGCTGTTTGAACAGTTTGCCGTTGAAGCGGGGCAGCGCCGCTCGAATCGCCACTGAAAACCGTCCGGTATCCATCGCCCGCCACAACTCCCTGACCAGCGGCGCGAACGGTTCCGGGTTTTGAATCAGGCTGTCCAGCAGATCGGTGAAAGCGCGGGCTGGCAACAAACCCACGTCCTCGGCAAAGCAGGTGAACAGGCAGCGGGTCAGAAATCCAGCCACTGCCGCCGGATTGTGACCGGCTTCTTCCAGCGTCCGCGCCAGCTCGGCCAAATGCTGGGCGATGGTAAAAGTCACTCGCGCTGAACGCCGGGTCGGATCGAGATTCAGCGGGTCCAGCCACACCGCCCGCAACCGCTCCCGCACTGCCGGATCGCGCAACCCTTCCAACCGAATCCGGTGACTGCGCGGATCGGGAAAGGGAATATAAGTCGCGCCGCTGCGGGTGAAATCGGCATAGAGTTCAATCACCCGCCCAACCTCCACCACAATCACAAATGGCGGACGGCCTTCGCTGATCGGCAAGGCGCGGGCGTAGTTTTCGCCCTGACTTCGCGCCCGCAACAGCGCCGCATCAAAACCCTGGGTAGCCACGCCCGGCCTGAGTTTTTTGGCCTCCAGCACGAATGCCCCACGCCGGTACAGATCGATAAAACCGACCGATTCCGAACCGTCGCCATGCCGAAAATGAACTCGTCGCTCAAAGACATAGCCGTCCTGCTCCGGCTGACCGGTCGCGGGTTCCGGCAACGGCAGGTCCAGCAGGGTGCAGAGTTGGGTCAGAAACAGTTGATAGTTGGCGCGTTCCGAACCGTCGGCTTTCAGCCAGTCGGCCAGAAACAGATCGAGAACATCGGGAGTAGGGGCGGTATCCATGCGGGCCAGTTTCCTGTTGGGCGGCAGCTATCAGAGTCAGGACTTTCGCTTTCCGTCATTCCCACAGACACGGGAATGACGGAAAAGGTAGGTCAGGGAAAGTCCTGGAGTTGTAGATTTTCCCCCATTGGGAAAGAAGGGGTGGTTCGAAGCGGCGTTTCCATCTATATAGCAGTCCGATGCGGGTTGTGGAAACGAGCAAAATCCCCCCGCCGCTGACGCGGTCTCTCCCCTTTTGTAAAGGGGGTGAGGGGGCATTTCCGCTGGCGCGGGAATGACGATCTCATCGCCGCCGGTCGTCGCATTGCACAAAACGCTTCACGCCCTTTATGATAACCCGGTGAAATTCATACCCGCACCGCTATGAGCGCCAGCCCGGCTGGATGCCGCCCCCAAGGCCATCGACGCCATCGTCAACACTCCCAACATCCTGTTGGAACTAAAAATTCTCACTATCCGCACTGATTGATCATGCCAAAAACACTCTTTGAAAAAGTTTGGGAATCGCACGTCGTCACCGAGCAGCCCGATTCCCCGGCCATTCTGTACATTGACCTGCACCTCGTTCATGAGGTGACTTCGCCCCAGGCCTTTACCGGGCTGCGCCAGCGGGGCCTGAAAGTCCGCCGGCCCGCCCGCACCGTCGCCACAATGGATCACTCCATCCCGACCACGCCGCTGGATGTGCCGGTGGCCGATCCGCTCGCCGCCGCGCAAATCCGGCAGATGGAAACCAACGCTGCCGAGTTCGGCATCACCCTGCACGGTATGGCCAGCGCGCATCGCGGCATCGTTCACGTCATTGGCCCGGAACTGGGTCTCACCCAGCCCGGCATGACCATTGTTTGCGGCGACAGCCACACCGCCACCCACGGCGCGTTTGGCGCGCTGGCCTTCGGGATCGGCACCAGCGAAGTCGAGCATGTTCTCGCCAGCCAATGCCTGCTCCAGACCCGGCCGAAGACGTGCGAAGTCCGCATTGATGGGACGCTCCCGGCTGGCGTTTCGGCCAAGGATATTATTCTGGCGCTGATTGCTAAAATCGGCGTGGGCGGCGGCACCGGGTATGTCTTTGAATACACGGGTTCCGCCATCCGCGGGTTGACGATGGAACAGCGCATGACCATCTGCAATATGTCCATCGAAGCGGGCGCGCGGGCCGGCATGATTGCGCCCGACGACATCACCTTTGCCTATCTCAAGGGCCGCGACCACGCCCCCAAAGGGGCGGAATGGGATCAGGCCGTCGCTCGCTGGCGAGCGCTCGCCAGCGATGCGGGCGCCGGCTACGATTACTCGATCAGTCTGGACGCCGCGGCGCTCGAACCGATGATCACCTATGGCACCAATCCCGGCATGGGCGTGGCCATCACCGGGCGCATCCCCGATCCGGCCAGTCTGAGCGACGCTAACCAGAAAGCGGCGCTTGACAAGGCGCTGCGCTATATGGACCTCCAGCCGGGTCAAGCCTTGCTGGGCCAGAAGGTGGATGTGGTGTTTATCGGCAGTTGCACCAACTCGCGGATCTCCGACCTGCGCGAGGCGGCGGTGGCGCTCAAGGGCCGTAAAGTCGCGGGCGGGGTGCGGGTCATGGTGGTGCCCGGCTCGCAGGCCATCAAGCAACAGGCGGAGGTCGAGGGTCTCGATCAAATCTTCAAGGCGGCGGGCGCGGAATGGCGCGAACCGGGATGCAGTATGTGTATCGCCATGAACGGCGACCAGCTCCAGCCTGGCCAGTACGCCGTCAGCACCAGCAACCGCAATTTTGAAGGCCGTCAGGGCCAGGGCGGGCGCACCTTTCTCGCTAGTCCATTAACCGCCGCCGCCAGCGCGTTGGCCGGCGCTGTCGCTGATCCGCGCACTCTGGCAGGAGACCGCTAAGATGGCTCAATTTACCGCCCTCACCTCCCGCGTCGTCGTGCTGCCGGTCAACGACATCGACACCGACCAGATTATCCCGGCCCGTTTTTTGAAAGCGATTGATAAAAAGGGCATGGGCGATCATCTGTTTGCCGACTGGCGCTACCGCAATGACGGTTCGCCCAAGTCCGATTTTGTGCTGAATCAGCCGCCAGCCGCCGGTTGCCAGATTCTGCTGGCCGGCGACAATTTTGGTTGCGGTTCCTCGCGTGAACATGCGCCCTGGGCGCTGACCGGTTTCGGATTCCGGGCGGTGATCAGCACCTCGTTCGCCGATATTTTCCGCAGTAATGCGCTTAAAAATGGCCTGTTGCCGATTGTTGTCGATGAGCCTACCCAGCAGCGGCTGTTTGCAATGGTTGGGGAGAATCCCAACGTCGAACTGACGATTGATTTGGCCACCCAAACGCTTTCCTTCCCCGGCGGTGCGGTCAGGTTCCCCATTGATCGGTTCAACAAGACCTGCCTGATCAATGGCGTGGACGAGTTGGGCTACATCCTGGGTTTCGAGCAAGAAATCGCGGCCTTTGAAGCCCGCAGATAAGCCTATGTCATTCATTCAGATTTACGATACGACCCTGCGCGACGGGACCCAAAGCGAAGGGTTTACCCTGTCGGGTCACGATAAAATCCGCGTGGCCCGGCGGTTGGATGACCTGGGGGTCGCGTTCATTGAAGGCGGCTGGCCTGGCTCCAATCCCCGGGATGCCGAATTTTTCGAGCGCGCCCGCGATTTGGAGTGGAACACGGCGCTGATCGCCGCTTTTGGCTCGACCTGCCGGGCGAAGGGTGGTCCGGAAGACGACGCCAACCTCCAGGCGCTGCTTGATGCGCGGACGCCGGTTTGCACCCTGTTCGGCAAAACCTGGACGCTGCACGTCACCGATGTGTTGCTGACCACGCTGGACGACAACCTGCGGATCATCGAGCAGTCGGTGGCCTACCTGCGGGCGGCGGGTCGCCGGGTGATCTATGACGCCGAGCATTTTTTCGACGGCTACCGGGCTGATCCGCAGTACGCCATCGAGACGCTCAAGGCGGCGATTCGCGGCGGGGCCGAGACGGTGGTGTTTTGCGACACCAACGGCGGCGCCATGCCCTGGGAGGTGGAAACCATCATTCGCGCGGTGAAGGCGTCCATCGACCACCCATTTGGCATCCATACCCACAACGACGGCGAAAGCGCGGTGATCAACGCCCTGCTGGCGGTGCGTGAAGGCGCGGTGCAGGTGCAGGGCACCATCAACGGCGTCGGCGAGCGCTGCGGCAACGCCAATCTGTGTTCAGTCATGGCCAATCTGGAACTCAAGATGGGTCGCCGGTGCTTGCCGGAAGGCGGCTTGGGCAAACTGTACGAACTGTCGCATTTTGTCGATGAAGTCGCCAACGTGACGCCCAACGATCATCTGCCCTACGTCGGCAAGAGCGCGTTTGCCCACAAGGGCGGCGTCCATGTGGCGGCGATGCGCCGCTCGGCCCAGTCGTACCAGCATGTCGCGCCGGAACGGGTGGGCAACAAGATGCGGGTGGTGGTCTCGGCGCTGTCGGGACGGGCCAATCTGCTCAGCAAGGCCGAGGAGCATGGCGTCGATGTCAGCAGCGTGGCCGATGTGGTCGGTGTGCTGAATGATGTGAAAGAACTCGAAGCGCGCGGTTTTTCCTTTGAGGCCGCCGAAGCGTCGGTGGCGATGATGCTCAAGCGCCAGCAACCTGGTTATCAGCCGTTGTTTGAACTGGTGGATTTTCTGGTCAACGTGGAGCATCGCCAGGGACGCGGGATTTTTGCCGAGGCGATGGTCAAGCTGAAAGTCGGCGATGAAGTGCTGCATACCGCCGCCGAGGGCAATGGCCCGGTCAACGCCCTCGATCTGGCGCTGCGCAAGGCGCTGATCGGGCATTACCCGGAAATTGCCGCTTTCCATCTGGCGGATTACAAGGTCCGCATTCTGGACGGTCAGGATGGCACCGAAGCCATCACCCGCGTGCTGATCGACACCCGCAACACTACCCGGCTCTGGAGCACCGTTGGCGCGAGCGCCAACATCATCGAAGCCTCCTGGCAAGCCTTGGTCGATGCGGTGGAGTACGGACTGTCAGTGGCGCATTAAATCCCGAAGGCTAATGGAATCACTATGAAAGCAAATATCGTTTTACTCCCCGGCGACGGCATCGGCCCGGAAGTGGTCAGCCAGGCCGTTCGGGTGCTGGAGACCATCGCCGGAAAATTCCAGCACGAGTTCGTGTATCAGGAACGGTTGATGGGCGGTTGCTCCATCGACCGGTTCGGTTCCTCGCTGACCGATGAAACCCTGGCGGATTGCCAGGCGGCGGATGCGGTGCTGCTGGGCGCGGTGGGCGGGCCGAAATGGGATAATCCGAACGCCAAGGATCGCCCGGAACGGGGACTGCTGGCCTTGCGGAAGGGTTTGGGCGTGTTCGCCAATCTGCGCCCGGTCAAGGTTCACCCGGCGCTGATCGACGCCTCGCCGCTCAAACCGGAAAAACTCCAGGGCGTGGATATTCTGGTCATCCGCGAGTTGACCGGCGGCCTGTATTTCGGCTGGCCGAAGGGCCGCGATCTCAAGGATGGGCGCGAACGCGCCGTCGATACCCTGGAGTATTACGATTACGAAATTCGCCGGGTGCTGGATCTGGCGTTCAAACTGGCCAAAGGTCGCCAGCGCAAAGTGATGTCGGTGGACAAGGCCAATGTCCTCGAATCTTCGCGGTTGTGGCGGCAGATCGCGGTGCAGGTGGGCGCAGAGAATCCGGATGTGGCGCTGGAGCACGTCCTCGTCGATACCGCCGCCATGCGCCTCATCACGGGTCCGGCCTGGATGGATGTGATGGTCACCGAGAATATGTTTGGCGATATTCTCACCGATGAGGCTTCCGTGCTGGCCGGTTCGATGGGAATGCTGCCGTCCGCCAGTCTGGGAGCAGGCCGGGTCGGGTTGTATGAGCCGATTCATGGTTCAGCGCCCGATATTGCCGGAAAAGGCATCGCCAATCCGATTGGCATGATCCTGTCCACCGCCATGCTGCTGCGCCACTCGCTGGAGCTGGAGGCGGAAGCGGTTGCTATCGAAACAGCGGTGGACGGGACGATTACCGCTGGGGCGCGCACCGCCGATATCGGTGGGAAACTGACCACTCAGCAGATGGCCGACGCAATCATCCAACGATTGTAGGCTTGTTTTTTCTGAATGAAGCAGCACAGGCGACAGGAGAATCTGATGACCGATCTGCATGATGAACAACCGCATGAAACTGCCGATGAGCCGATCATGGAGGAACGGCGCTCGTTCCTGCGTAGTCTCGGCAAGTGGTCGCAGGCGGTGATTGGCGGCGTATTAGCCGACGGTGCATTGATGATGGCTTCGCCAGTAGAAGCGGCAAGCTGGGTAAACCGGCATGGCGGCGGCGGTTGGGTAAACCGGCATGGCGGCGGCGGTTGGGTAAACCGGCATGGCGGCGGCGGTTGGGTAAACCGGCATGGCGGCGGCGGTTGGGTAAACCGGCATGGCGGCGGCGGTTGGGCGAATCGGAGCGGGGGTAGTAG
>JAJHPN010000021.1 GCA_020890855.1 Candidatus Contendibacter sp.
GCGGGTCCGGAAGGGCTGTTTGCGAGCGCCATCGGGGAGAAGTTGAATCTGCCTCCGGCCACACTTTCCTTCCATCTCTCCCACCTCAGCCGTGTCGGACTGATTCGTGGGCAACGGGAAAGTCGCTTCATCCACTACTCGGCTGAATTCAGCACGATGGATGACCTGATCGCGTTTCTGACCGATAGCTGTTGCCAAAACAACGCCTGCCTGCCCAAGACCGCAGCGTGCGCCACTCCTGCGAAGCGCCGGAGTTGATCTGGACAATACCCTGAAAACGTTAACCACGATGGACTGGAATCGGTATTCATCATGAACACACCCCAAACTGTACTGGTGCTTTGCACTGGCAATTCCTGCCGCTCCCAAATGGCGGAAGTCCTGCTCAATCATGACTTGGCCGGGCGGGTGCGCGCCCTGTCTGCGGGCACCCGCCCGCAGCCCAAGGTCGCCGATGGGGCCATCGCCGCACTGAAACAGGCCGGTCTGCCGACGGGCGGGCTGTACCCGAAGGATGTCGAGGCGGTGATGAATGAGTCCATCGATCTGGTGGTGACGGTCTGCGATAACGCCAGGGAAACCTGCCCGATGTTCCCCAGGCCCGCGCCGCACATTCACTTGCCGTTCCACGATCCGCATGGCGAACCGCTGGAGAGTTTCGTTGCCGTCCGTGACGATATTCGCGCCCGCCTGATTCCCGCCGTGCGCGAAGCACTGGGCTTGTAGGGAGTCGCCATGTCTGCTCAGTGTGAGGTCACCGCCAAGGTTGCCGCCGGCGCGCCGATGAGCGTTTTTGAGCGCTACCTGACTGTTTGGGTCTTTCTGTGCATTGTGGCCGGTATTCTGGCGGGTCAGGTCGCGCCCGGCCTGTTTCAGGCCATTGGGCATTTGGCGATCGCTCAGGTCAATCTGCCGGTCGGCTTATTGATCTGGGTCATGATTATCCCGATGCTGATGAAGGTGGATTTCGGCGCGTTGCATGAAGTCCGGCAACATGTCCGCGGGATCGGCGTCACCCTTTTCATCAACTGGCTGGTCAAGCCGTTTTCCATGGCGTTGCTGGGCTGGCTGTTCATCCGCTGCCTGTTTGCTCCGTTGTTGCCGGCGGACCAGATTGACAGCTATATCGCCGGCCTGATTCTCCTGGCCGCCGCCCCATGCACCGCGATGGTGTTTGTCTGGAGCCGCTTGTCCAATGGCGATCCATTATTTACGTTGTCGCAGGTGGCGTTGAACGACACGATCATGGTGTTCGCTTTTGCCCCGTTGGTCGGGCTGCTGTTGGGCATTTCCGCCATCACCGTGCCGTGGGCGACGCTGTTCACCTCGGTGGCGCTGTACATCGTCATTCCGGTCATCATCGCCCAGGCCTGGCGGAAGGCGTTGCTGGCCAAGGGGCAGACAGCCTTTGATGCGGCGATGGAAAAAATTGGCCCCTGGTCAGTCGCCGCCCTGCTGGCGACTCTGATCCTCCTGTTCGCTTTTCAGGGCGAGGCGATCCTCAAGCAGCCTCTGGTGATCGCCTTGCTGGCCGTGCCGATTCTGATCCAGGTGTTTTTCAACGCTTCGCTGGCCTACTGGCTGAACCGGGCGGTGGGCGAGAAGCATAGCGTGGCCTGTCCCTCGGCCTTGATCGGCGCGTCCAATTTCTTTGAACTGGCGGTTGCCGCCGCGATCAGCCTGTTCGGCTTTGAATCCGGCGCGGCGCTGGCGACGGTGGTCGGCGTACT
>JAJHPN010000325.1 GCA_020890855.1 Candidatus Contendibacter sp.
CCATATACCGGGCCGAAACCGGATCCGAACCGGGTGCGGGAGGAATTGGAGAAGTACTCGCTGGGATCGCTGAAAATGATGGGTACGGTTCGCATGGGTGGCGGAACCGATCTGTGGGCGCTGATTCTGGCTCCGGATAATGTGGTGCATCGGGTGCAAAAAAATAATTACCTGGGCAATAACCACGGCAAGATTGTTGGAATTACGGAACAGCGGGTTGATCTGAAGGAACTGGTTCCCGATGGGCCGGGGCGCTGGCAGGAGCGCGATGCGTTTCTGTCGCTGACTCAATAACGATCAGGGGGTAGTGTCATGGCGATCAGGTTCGCGAGCGAAAGCCAGCAAGGTCGGTGGGCAGGCGGAATGGGGGTTCCGTTCTGGCTGATGGTGATCGGGCTGGTGTGGGGAGTCACCCTGGTGGGGTCATGGCCCGGTGCGCTTGCTCAGGATGCAAGCGAGCAGCCGGTGCTCCAGGCGGTGGACATCAGTCCGCTCGCGGGTAACCGGTTGCAGCTTCGATTCCGGTTGTCGGCGGTTCCCAAGGGGCCGCCGAGCAGTTTCACGATTAATGATCCCGCGCGGATCGTGCTGGATTTTCTAGGAACAACCAATGGTTTGAGCGCCCGACAACAGGCAATCAATGTTGGCGTGGCCGACCGACTGAGTGTGCTGGAGGGTGCGGATCGGACTCGCGCTTCGCTCAATCTGGCCCGGTTGGTGCCTTATAACGTGCAGGTGCAGGGTAATACCGTGGTGTTGACCTTGGAGAATGCTGGAGTGGCTGCGGCCAAAACCCCGGCTGTGACAGCGGCAGCTTCGGTCGCGGCGGCGGGGGTAAAACGTTCCGAAGCACCGCCGCCATCCGGCGGGGCGCGCAATGTCAAGGATGTCAGCTTCAAGCGCGGGCCAGGTGGACAGGGCGTGATCACCCTCAAGCTATCTAATCCGGGAATTGCAGCGGATGTGCGCCAGGAGGGCAATCAGATTATCGCCGACTTTCAGGGCGCGGCGTTGCCGAGAGGGCAGGAGCGGCGGCTGGATGTGAGTGATTTCGCCACGCCAGTTACGCTGGTTGAAGCCCTGAATCGAAATGGCAACGCCCGGTTGATGGTCAAGCCCAATCCGCCGTTCGAATTTTTGGCCTATCAGGCGAATGATTTGTATGTGATCGAAGTGCGGCCGCCAGCGCCGAAGACCACGGCCGAGGAAGAGAAGGAAGCGGAATTTGATCCATCCAAAAAGAAGTACAAGGGCGATCTGCTGTCGCTGAATTTTCAGGATATTGAGGTGCGGGCAATCCTGCAAATCCTGGCGGATTTCACCGGTTTGAACATCGTGGTCAGCGACAGCGTCAAGGGCAACCTGACCTTGCGGTTGCAGAACGTGCCGTGGGATCAGGCGCTGGATATCATTCTGCGCACCAAGGGCCTGTCCATGCGCCAAAACGGCAATGTAGTTTTCATTGCGCCAACCGAGGAAGTGGCGGCCCGGGAAAAACTGGATTTGGAATCGCGCAAGGTGGTTCAGGAGCTGGTGCCATTGCGGACGGAACTTATTCAGGTGAATTACGCCAACGCGAAAAACCTGGCGGATCTGCTCAAGAAGAAAGTTGGAGAAAAAGGAGTGGAGCAGAGCGTTTTGTCGCCGCGTGGCGATGTGAGCGTCGATGAGCGAACGAACACACTGATTGTCAAGGATGTGCCCGATAAGTTGGGAGAAATCCGCGA
>JAJHPN010000354.1 GCA_020890855.1 Candidatus Contendibacter sp.
CCGCTGATAGCGCATCCACCGTTCGGAACGAGGCCCTATCGAGTTACGCCGAGCATCTGGAACGGCTGGGTGATGCGTCCGGTTCCATTGGCTTGACCGGCTTGCAGCAGGTTTGCGGCAGCTTACGGAATAACCTGAACCATCTAGCCGCCCAAGATCATCCACTGACCGCCGATCAACGGGAGGCCGTGCAAACTTGGCCTGATTTAGCGCTGAACTACCTGCAAGCATTAAACGACCGCCCGGCTTGCGCTGCCCTGGCGAATCACCTGCGAGACGCCCGCTGGCCGCAACCGCTGGCGGCAGCGGACGTAGATTTGCTCATTGAGCGGTTGGCGGCGGCGAAGCTGGTGACTGAGGAAGCCGAAACGGAAATCCGGCCACGTCAGGCCACCGCTCAAGACGTGTCCATCCAGCTACCCGTCGATGTCAATCCTGAGTTGCTGGACGGCCTGTTGCAGGAATTGCCTAATCAAGCCGCCGAGTTTTCCGCTTCCATCCAGCGGCTGGCGACTGGCGATGGAACGCTCAAGGATGTGGACGTGGCGCGGCGCATTGCTCACACTTTGAAGGGCGCCGGCAATACCGTTGGGGTGCGCGGCATCGCCACGCTGACCCACCAAGTCGAGGATATTCTCCAGGCGCTTGCCACGGATGAGGCGCTGCCCAACCGCCCGTTGGCTGAGACTCTGCTGAATGCGGCGGACTGTCTGGAGACTATGAGTGAAGCGCTGCTTGGAATGAGCGCACCGCCGCCGCAAGCGCAAGCCGTGTTGCAAGAGGTGCTGGACTGGGCTAACCGCATCGACCGGACCGGGATACCGGCGGGCGAAGAAGCGCCCCCGCCAGCGCGTGTGCACCCGCACCCGGAATCCACCGCCCCTGCCGACACAGCGGCCATGACCCCGCCCGCCCCTGTAGCGGAAGCCGCCTTGCGAATTCCCGCTCATCTGGTGGACGACCTGCTGCGGCTGGTAGGCGAGAACATCATCCTCACGGGTCAGATTCAGGAACGGGTCCGCAAGACTATCGCGCAAACCCGGGCGGTGATGGGGCAAAACCGGCTCTTCCAGCAACTGACTAGCGAGCTGGAACAGTTGGTCGATATCCGCAATGTATCGTCGCCATTGTCCCGGTCGATCCAGCGTGGAAAATTCGATCCGCTGGAGCTGGAACAGTACAACGAACTCAACACCGCCACCCATCGTCTGGTGGAAGCGGCCACCGATAACCGCGAGTTGGACCGCGCCATCGCGGATAGTCTGGTCGCGCTGGATGCCTTGCTGGTGGATCAAAGCCGGTTGCATCGAGATAGTCAGGAAGCCGTATTGCGCACCCGTATGGTGCCGATTCAGACCATAGCGCCGCGCCTGCAACGCAGCGTGCGTCAGACCTGCCGGCTGGTGGACAAGGAGGTGGAACTAACGGTGCGCGGCGCCGATACGCTGATGGATAGCAATGTGCTGAACGGCATCGTCGATCCGCTGATGCATATCTTGCGCAACGCCGTGGACCACGGCATTGAACCGCCGGCCCAGCGCCAGTGGTTGGGCAAACCTCCCGTCGGGCGCATTGAACTCAGCGTCTTGCGCGAAGGCAACGCCATCGTTATCCGTTGCCAGGACGACGGCGCCGGCCTCGATCTGGCGGCAATCCGCCAAACAGCAACGGAGCGCGGTTTGCTCCCTGCCGATAAGCCGCTGGAGGAGGATGAACTGGCGCG
>JAJHPN010000293.1 GCA_020890855.1 Candidatus Contendibacter sp.
GGCGTACCCCAGATTGCCGGCGATCTCAATATCCGCGGGGTCCAGTTCCTGCGCTTTCTGCAATGCGGTCGCCGCCGTTGCGTAATCATTGCGCTTCAACGCATCCAGCCCCTGCTGATTCAGGGCGCGGGCTTCTTTCATATTCTGTCGGGCTGGTCTGGGAAGGTTCTCCAATTGCTGCCGACTGGTGTTTAAACCCGCTTCGTCGTTTTTCAACGACTGGCTCAGCATCCGTTGCACATGGCCCAAGGCGGCGTCATAAGGACCTGCCCACAGTGGCGCCGCCAGGGTTAAGGTCAGCGTCAGTATTTTCAGCCGTTTCATCGTTATCTCCCCAGTGATTCCGCCATTACTGCCGCCGCTGGAAAAACCGCGTCACTTCCAGGGCGAATGATTCCGCCCGCCAGGTATTGGAAGCGGTGACGTGGGTCGCATAGGGCATCACCCACAACCCGGCGTTCGGCATGGCCTGGAACATCTCCAGAATCTGCGCCAGCGGGGCTACCGGATCGCGGTCGCCGACAATCAGCAGGGTGGGTTGAACAATGCGCCGCAGTGTCTCCAAACCGTGGGCATGATCCGTGGTCTCCGGGTCCAGCGCCTCGGCGACCCGCCGAATCACGGTTTGCCAGGCGTCCGGCCCACCCTGCGGCTGGTGAATGTCGCTCAGCCAGCGGTGCATTCCGACGCTGCGCCAATAGGCGGGATCCGCCATGCTGCGGGTGCCCGCATGAGTGGCCGCATCCTTGCGATAGCCCACCCGGTACAGCGCCAGCTTGCTCACCCGGTCGGGATGATGAACGGTCAGCCACAGCGCCACCGCGCCGCCCAGCGAGGAGCCGAGCAGGCTGGCCTGCGCCAAACCCAATTCGTCCAGCAACTCCAGCACCGCCCGGCCCATCTCATGAATGCTCAAAGTTTCAGCCACCATCGGGCTGCGGCCATGCCCCAGATGATCGGGCGCAAGCACCCGGAACTGGCGGGCCAATTGCGGGAGTTGCGGCGCCCATTCCGCCCCGCTCATCCCGCCGCTGTGCAGCAGGATCAACGGTTCGCCGTGACCGGTGTCGGTGTAATGCAGCGTCGCCATACTCGTTTCGCTCCTGATAGCGCATTGACCACTGATTATAGTCACCCTGCTATCCTTGCCTGATAATGCCGCGACCATTCCTTTTCTGGAGAGCAGCAACCGATGACCATGACCTCCCACCATTATCGCGCCCTCGGACCCCACGGTTTTCACCGGATTCATTACACCGAATGGGGCGATCCCGCCAATCCGAAGGCGTTGATTTGCGCTCACGGTTTGACCCGCACCGGGCGCGATTTCGATTTTCTGGCCGCCGCGCTGGCACAGGATTACCGGGTGATTTGCCCGGACGTGGTCGGGCGCGGCCAGAGCGACTGGCTGAACGACAAGGCCGATTACACCTATCCGCTCTATGTCAACGATCTGGCGATGCTGGTGGCGCGGATCGATGCGGAACGGATCGACTGGGTGGGCACCTCAATGGGCGGGCTGATCGGGATTTTCCTGGCCAGCTATCCGGGTGCGCCGATTCACAAACTGGTGATTAACGACATTGGCCCGCGCATTCCTGCCGCTGGCTTGCAACGGGTCGCCGCCTACGTCGGGCAGGTGGTCGCCTATGACAGTATTGAAAAAATGGAGCGGTTCATGCGGACGATCGCCGCCCCCTTCGGCAAGCTGACGGATGAACA